>CAMJQX010000159.1 GCA_946408145.1 uncultured Clostridia bacterium | reverse complement strand
CCGGTGGTGCCCATCAGAAGGCCGATGACCGAGAGAGAGGTGACGCTCTTGCCGCTGCCGGACTCTCCGACGATGCCCAGCGTATGTCCTCTCTCAAGCACAAAATCCACGCCGTCCACCGCCGGGACGGTGCCGCTGTCGGAGAAAAAGGTGGTGTGGAGGTTTTTGACCTCAAGAACGATATCTGCCATTCCGATCCCCTCCTCAGTCGCTCAGTTTCGGGTCCAGCGCATCCCGCAGTCCGTCGCCGAGCAGGTTGAAGCTCAGCACGGTGATGAAGATCGCCAGGCCCGGGAACAGCGTCAGATGGATGGCGTTGAGCAGGTAGTCGCGTCCGGTGCTGAGGATGAGTCCCCACTCCGGCGTGGGAGGCTGGGCGCCCATGCCCAGGAACGACAGGCTCGACGCGGTGATGATGGAGCTGCCGATGGACATCGTGTACTGTACGATGATGTTCGGGAATGCGGCGGGAAGGATGTGCTTGAAAAGGATGCGCGAGTCCGGCGCGCCGAGGCTGCGCTCGGCCTGGACATAGACGCTCTCCTTGGTGGCCAGCACCGAGCTGCGCACCAGCCGGCAGAAGGTCGGCATGGAGAAGACCGCCACCGCGATGACCACGTTCTGTATGCCGCTGCCGAGCAGCGCGATGACCGCGATGGCCAGCACGATGCCGGGGAAGGCGAACAGCACGTCGCACAGACGCATGATCACGGATTCCGCCGGTCCGCCGTAGTAGCCCGCGATCAGGCCGAGAACCGTTCCGGTCACGGCGCCGACGGTGACGGAGCAGATGCCCACCAGAAGGGAGATGCGCGTGCCGCACAGTATGCGGGAAAACAGGTCGCGGCCGAACTCGTCGGTGCCGAACCAGTGTTTGGCGCTCGGTCCCTGCAGAACGGCGGTGTAATCGAACTCGTTGATCCCGTAAGGCGCTATCTTATAGCAGAAGATCGCGATCAGCATGAGGCAGAAAATGACGAAAAGGGCAAATATCGCCGTCTTCTGCCGTTTGAATTTCCGCAGAAAGTCGTTGAAGCGGGAAAATCTGACCTGTTCGTGTTCTTTGTTCATCTTTTCCCCTCCCCTCAGCTGAGCTGGATCTCCGGATTCAGGATCGCGTACAGGATATCCACGACGAAGTTGATAACGATGAAGTGCAGCGAGAAGATCAGGATCAGCGACTGGATGCACGGGTAATCACGGAAAGACACCGACGTGACCAGGAGCTGCCCGATGCCGTTGTATGCGAATACCGCCTCGGTGATGACCGAGCCGCCCAGCAGGAAGCCGAACTGCATGCCCACTACCGTCACCACGGAGATCATGGAGTTGCGGAAGGCGTGGCACCAGGTGATCGCCGTCTCGCCGATGCCCTTGGACCGCCCGGTGCGGATGTAGTCCTCCTTGAGCTGCTCGATCATGGAGGAACGGCTGAAACGGGCCAGGATCGCCATGATGTTCGTGCCCAGCGTAAGTCCGGGGAGGATCAGGTTTTTGAAGCCGCCCGCACCTGTCGCGGGGAGCCAGTGAAGCCTTACCGCGAACAGCGAGATCAGCATGAAGCCGATCCAGAAGTTCGGGATCGAAATGCCGGAGACAGCGATCGTCATGCCCAGATAGTCCTGCCAGCGTGAACGGTGCCGCGAAGACCACACGCCCAGCAGGATGCCCACCAGCACGCTCCAGGTGATCGCCACCAGGGTCAGCTTGACGGTATTCGGGTAACGGACCGCCAGCTCCTCCGCCACCGGCCGCTTGGTGCGCATGGATGTGCCCAGATCGCCGTGCAGAAGTCCCTTCATGTATTTGATGTACTGCTGTCCCACGGGCAGATTCAGGCCCAGCGCTTCGCGCACGTTCTCCACGTCTTCGAGCGTAGCCTGTTCGCCGGCGATCATCCGGGCCGGATCGCCCGGGATCATTCGCACGAAAAAGAACACGATCGTGACGACGATGAACAGCGTCAGAAACATCTCCAGCAGTTTTTTTAGCCCGTATCTTATCATAATCCAATCCCCATCATTCCGCTGTGATTCTTCAGGGCTCCGACTGCGGGAAAACCGCATACTTTATTCGCAAATGCCCTCTGTGGACCAGAGGGCACCTGCGTACTGTTGATGACTGAAAGATTACTTGATCGTGGCGTTCCGGACGTTGATGGCGCCGTCGGGGTAGATCAGGATCCCGTCAAAGATGTTCTTGTTGGCCCAGGTGTTGTCCTGCTCCATGAGCGGGATGATGGGCATCTCTTCCCAGATGATGTCCTGGGCGCGGGCGTACATCTCATTCTTCTTGGCCTGATCGGGAACGGCCAGGGCGCCGTGGACAAGATCGTCGTACTCGGCGTTGTTGAAGTAGGCGATGTTGTAGTTGGTCGGCGGGCACATCTCGGAGCACAGCAGCGGACGCAGCGCCCAGTCGGCGTCGCCGGTGGAGGGGGACCAGCCGGTCAGGTAGACGTCGACGTCGGCCTCAGCGCCGGGCTTGGTGCTGTTCTGGATGCGGTCGTTGGTCATGGCGCTCTCTTCGCCCACCAGGTTCAGCGTCACGCCGATCTGCGCGAACTGCTGCGCCATGAACTCGGCGGATTTCTGGTTGGTGGTGTTGTTGGAGTAGTACTGGGTGATGGTGAAGCCGTTGGGGTAGCCGGCCTCGGCCAGCAGGGCCTTTGCCTGCTCAACGTCGAAGGCGACGGGCTCGTTGCGCTTGTAGCCGGTGACCTTGGAGCCCAGGATGGAGGTGGCCACAGAGCCGTGGCCGTTGTAGATCAGCTGCAGGAAGGCTTCCTTGTTGACGGCCAGAGCGAGCGCTTTGCGCACGCGGACGTCGTTGAGGGGCGCCTTCTGGGTGTTCATGTACAGCCAGCGGACAACGATGCCGGCCTCGGAATGGGCGACCAGGTTGGGATCGGCTTCCACGTTGGCGTAGGCCTCGGTCGGGACGGGCCAGATGAAGTCGGCGTCGCCGGCCATCAGCATGTTGACGCGGGTGGCGTTCTCGGTGACGACCTTGAAGTCGATGGTCTTGAAACCGGCGTCAGGCGCGACCAGACCGGCCTCATATCCCCACCAGTCGGGGTTGAGCTGGAGCTTGAGGTGATCGCCGTGCTCCCACTCGACGAACAGGTACTGGCCGGTGCCGATGGGGGCGGAGGCGCAGACGTCGTCGCCGGCCTCGATGACCTTCGGGCTCATCATGACGCAGGCGGGGTGGCACAGGTTGGCGATGAACGCGGAGAACGGGGTGGACAGCTTTACGGTGACCTCGTAATCACCGGTGACCTCGACCGTGTCGATGACGCTGCTCAGAAGCGAAGTACGCTTCAGGTGACGGGTCTCGTCATTGAGCTTGTCCAGGTTGGCCTTGGCGGCCTCGGCGTTCCAGGGGGTGCCGTCGGAGAAGCTGATGCCCTCGCGCAGGGTCAGGACGTACTCGGTGGCGTCGTCGTTGGCTTCCCACTTGGTGGCGAGCATGGGGATCTGGTTCATGTCGTCGTCAAAGCCGAACAGACCGTCCATGATCAGACGCTGGATGCCGCCTGAAAGCGTGTCGGAGGTGTCGACGGGGTCCATGGTGGTGAAGTCCAGGGATACGGCCGCAACGGCGTCGTAGTCCTGGGCGGACGCCTTGGCTGCCGAGTCGGCCGCCGGAGCCGTATCGGAGCTGCCGGCCGGCGCCGCGGCAGCGGTATCACCGCCGGAAGAAGCCGCCGGAGCGGAGCTGCCGCCGGAAGAACCGCAGGCGCACAGGAGCAGCATCACGGCTGCCAGGGCCAGTACAAGGATTCTCTTCGTAGCCTTCATAAAGGTATCCTCCTCAATTTTGATTTCTGGATTCAGGTAAAATTCATTTCCCAGATTGCTGAATTTTAGCACACTTCCGATTGCCTGTCAATCCGTTTCACCTACTTAACGGAATAAATCGGGAAAATTGTTAGTAATATACAGTTTCCGGATCGGATAACCGCCGTTTTCCGGTCCTTTTTCAGAATTATGCGTTTTCCCTGCAAATCCGCAAAAAAAGCTTCCTTTTTTGCGGGATTGTGTTATATTGGCGGCAGACCATCTCATGCGGAAAGGACAGCGACAGATATGAAACCACTCATAGGAATTCCTGCACATCCCACCCAGAATCCTTACCGCGGGAGCACAGCCACGATCCACTCCTGCGGCGAGAATTATCTGTTTTCCATAGAGGCGGCCGGCGGTATCCCTCTGATCCTGCCGATCTGGGACGATCCCGAGGCACTGGACCGCTATACCGATATGTGCGCCGGCTTCATGATCCCCGGCGGCATCGACGTCAATCCCATCTCCTACGGCGAAACCCCTCACCCGCTGCTGG
>CAMJQX010000158.1 GCA_946408145.1 uncultured Clostridia bacterium | reverse complement strand
AGGAGTCCCTTAAAACGGACTTTGCTGTGAAGGAGAACGATATTGTCTCTCTCCGTGGGGCCGGCAAGGGCCGCGTCATCGGCACGGGCGGCACCTCCCGGAAGGGACGGCTGTTCGTATACGCGGAGATCTATCAATAAATAAGGCTCCCCTGTGCAAGGGGAGCTGTCACGAAGTGACTGAGGGGTTGTCAGACAACAGCGGCGACAGGAGAGAAAGCGTACAACCCCTCCGTCCCGGCTTCGCCGGGCCACCTCCCCTTGCACAGGGGAGGCATTACGGAAAGGAGATTGAAAATGAGAGCATACGAGAGATTGATCCAATACGTTCAGGTGCACACCGCAAGCTGCGAGGATCTGAGCAAAACGCCGACCACCGAGCGCCAGTTCGACCTGGCCCGCCTGCTGGCCGACGAGATGCGCGCGCTCGGCATGGAGGACGTCGGCGTGGACGAGCACGCCTACGCCTACGGCTTCCTCCCCGCGTCGGAGGGCTGCGGGAATGCGCCATGCATCGGGCTCATCGCGCATCTGGACACGATCCCCGACTTTTCGGGGGAGAACGTCAGGCCGCAGGTGTATGAAAACTACGACGGCGGGGACGTCGTGCTCGGCGAGAGCGGCCGCGTGCTCTCGGTGAAGGACTTCCCCCATCTGCCCAAACTGAAGGGCAGGACCCTCATCACCACCGACGGCACCACGGTCCTCGGCGCGGACGACAAGGCGGGCGTCGCGGAGATCATGACGCTCTGTGAGCGCCTGATCGCGGAGAAGCGGCCCCACGGGCGCGTGGCGGTCTGCTTCACGCCGGACGAGGAGGTCGGCCACGGCGCATCTCTGCTCGATCTCGAACGCCTCGGTGCGGACTTCGCCTTCACCGTGGACGGCGGCGAGCCGAATACCATCAACTACGAGACCTTCAACGCTGCCGGCGCGCACTGGGAGATCCGCGGCTTCAATGTCCACCCCGGCGGGGCCAAAAACAAGATGATCAACGCGGCGCTGGTCGCCATGGAGATCAACGCCCTCCTGCCCGCCGCCGAGCGGCCGGAGCACACCGAGGATCACGAGGGCTTTTTCCACCTGACGGATATGCAGGGCAATGTCGCCGGGGCAAGCCTCAGCTACATCATCCGGGACCACGACGCCGCCTCCTTCTCCGCGCGCGAGAAGACCATGCGCCAGATCGAGAAGTACATCAACGAGAAGTACGGCGAAGGCACCGCGGCGCTCACGATCCGCGAGCAGTACCGCAACATGGCCGAGAAGCTGGCCGAGCGCCCGGAGATCGTACGGCGCGCGGAGCGCGCCATCGAGAAGGCCGGCCTCACGCCGGAGAGCGTGCCCATCCGCGGCGGCACCGACGGGGCGCAGCTGTCTTTCCGCGGCCTGCTCTGCCCCAACCTCGGCACCGGCGGCTACGCCTGCCACGGCCCCTATGAGCACATTACCGCCGAGGGCATGGACAGCATGGTGGAGATCCTGCTGAACCTGACCGAAGCGGAGTGAACCGCAGCCATTCTGAAAAAGAGAGCAGTCGAAACATGAAAGAAGCCGTTTTCCATTTTCCCATCGAGGGTACGCCCGTCAGCTGCGAGCAGATCAAGAGCGGGCACATCAACGAGACCTTCCTGATCACCACCGACACCGGCGCGCTGTACATCCTGCAGTGGATCAACCAGTACGTCTTCCCCAATGTCAACGCGATCATGAACAACATGTCCGCCATCAGCGCCTTCCTGCGCGAGCATGAACAGGGCCATATGGCCATGATCAGCTATATCGACACGCTCGACGGCAAGAGCTATTATGACGACGGCGCGGGCGGCGCCTGGCGCATCTACCGCTTCGTGCCCAACAGCCTCTGCCTGCAGCGGCCCGGCTGTCCGGAGGATTTCTACGAGTGCGCCCGCGCTTTCGGCCACTTCCAGTACGCGCTCAAAGACTTTCCTGCACAGAGCCTGGAGGAGACGATCGTCAACTTCCACAACACGGTGGATCGCTACCGCCAGCTCCGCGAGGCCGTCGCTAAAGACGAGGCCGGACGTCTGCATGAGGTGGAGGACGAAGTGCGCTTCGTGCTCGATCGCGAGGAGCGCGCCTGCACCCTGCACCACATGCGCGAGACGGGGGAGCTGCCCGTGCGCGCAACGCACAACGACACCAAGATCAACAACGTCCTTCTCGACCGCGATACGCACAAGGCCATCTGCGTCATCGACCTGGACACGGTGATGCCCGGGCTCTCCGCCTTCGACTTCGGCGACGCGATCCGCTTCGGCGCCTCGACCGGGGCGGAGGACGAAACCGATCTGAGCAAGGTCTCGCTGGATCTGGGGCTCTTCCGCACCTTCGTGCGCGGCTTCCTGGGGGCCTGCCCCAGCCTGACCGACGCGGAGATCGAGGCGCTGCCGCTCGGCGCCTACACGATGACGCTGGAGGTCGGCATGCGCTTCCTCACCGACTATCTCAACGGCGACAAGTACTTCTCCATCGATTACCCGGAGCACAACAAGATCCGCTGCCGCACACAGTTCAAGCTGATCTCGGACATGGAGGCGCATTGGGACGATATGCGCCGCATCGTGGAAGAAGAGCGAAAAAGGTAACATAATATAGTTAACGGGAATATAGTTTACAATAAACAAGTATACATAAAATATTATACAGCGAATCAAGAAGCCGCTCTCCATTTTGAAGAGCGGCTTCTTGATTCGTCGAAAAAACCTGGAAAAAGCAAGAGTAATCCAGTGCTTGTATCCTGTTCGGTCAGTTCGGCATCCCAACACAGGACCCGGCCGGGACGCTGTGAACGCTGTAAAACGCCGCGCCGTGACGCGGGAACAGATCTACATAACATTATTTACGATAATTAAGTATACATAAAACTATAATCAATAAATCAGTTTACATAAGAGAAGATACCCGCGATTCCGCGGGTATCTTCTCTTATGGGGAAGGATGCTTTCGGATATGGTCAAGAGAATCGGGCGGGATTTTGCGGTGTTATTTCTCCTTCCATCCGCTTGACAGTAAATTGGTGCGGGTCTCGGCCATCGAGATCAGCTCGTCCCTGCTGTCTGTCATCCCCAGCTCATACAGTCCGGCGATGTTCTCCGGCTGATCGATGTGATTGTAGGTGTAGTACTCAAACACGGTGCTGCCGATCAGGCTCATCGAGAAGTCGATGAAGCTGTATTTATCGTACTTTGCTTTCTGCTCGTTTTCGTACTCCCGCAGACGGTCCTTCATGGTGTCCGTCACCGTTTCGAGCGGCGTCGTGACGGTTTCGCTGATCATGTAAACGATGTCGTCTCTGTAGTAGAGCGTCATGTTGTCGTTCGAACCGTCATGCTCAATCGTGAAGGTCGCGATGCCGAAATTGACCGGCGTGAAGCTCACCGAGACCGTCGGGATCGAGCTGATGACCGGTTTGCTGGTCGAGGCCGTGCCGCCCGCCATGGAGCTTCCAAACAGATAACCGACGCCTCGAAACAGCAGATAGACGACGGCAATGATCAGCGCACTCTTCCAAAAGCCGCCTTTTTTCTGCTGCGGCCGGGCAGGCGCAGCGCCTCCCTGAGTGCCGGAAGCCTGAGAAGAGGCGGAGCCGGTTTGGGAAGCGGGGGGACGGTAATATGAGGTGCCGCTCTGCGAGGCGGGCTGCTTGGCGCTGGAAACGGCGGCAGGATCCGCGGCAGGCGTTGGCCTGAAGATGCGGGCGCCGCAATTGGAACAGAAGGAATCGCTGTCCTTGACTTCGTGGCCGCAATTGTTGCAGTACATGGGGTAATCCTCCTCGATCGAACTGTTTTCGAAAAGCCTGGGATGCGCGGATCGGCTGCTCTTACCTTATCATACGGAGGCACAAAGCGCAACAGAAAAACAGCGGATCCGACAGGGAACTGAAGGTTCGGCGCGGCGCATACAAATAAAAGTTTACAATAATAAAATATCGTAAACTATATTATTGTAAATAGAATTACGTAAACCATTCGGCGGGAAGCGCACCTGATACAAATGCCCGATAGAAGGCTTTAGAAAGCTTCCCGGGGCGGAGCTGCGGCAGGCGAGGTGCTTCCCGCCGAGCATAATGGAAATATTTGGTCAAGGGAGGCAACGCCGCATGGCGCGATTCCGGCCGGAAAGAATCAAAGCTTTCTGTCTGAGATCAGTATGAAAAGCAGGCGCCCCATTCTCGAAGGAGAGCGGGGCGCCCGCCGCGGCATGCAGGGATCGGAAGCTGCGGGATCAGCCCATCCAGACCTTGCTCCAGTCTATATCCTTGAGCGTCGCGGCGCCGCACATGGTCATGGTGGATTTGAGCTCGCCCACGATCTTGTCCAT
>CAMJQX010000157.1 GCA_946408145.1 uncultured Clostridia bacterium | reverse complement strand
CGCCGAAGGCCGGGAGACGGAGGAGCTTCGACGGATCTATCACAGATAAAGGAAAAGGCGCTGTGCCGCATACGGCACAGCGCCTTTTCCTTTTGGATCGCGGATCAGCCCTCGTCCGCCTCCGGCAGAACGCGGGCGAAGCTCATGTACTGATCGCCCTCACCGATCTCGATGACGCCCTTGTCATAGGTGAAGGGGACCTTTTCGCCCTGAATATCCGCCATCATGGCCTCAAAGTCGAAGACCATCTCCATATCGCTGTCGAACAGGTCCAACACGCCCTTGCCGTCCTCGTCGATGACCAGCGTCGGCAGCATGTTCACGGCCTCGAGCAGCGCGAGCTGTTCGCTCATGTCCCCGTCCTCGCCGTTGACCATGGCGGTCATGACATAGGGGCCGACGAAGCCGGGATCGGCCAGGGTGAATATGCCGACGACGCCATCCGTGTCCACGATGCTCAGGACCTCGCCTTCCAGCGTGAAATCGAGGGTATCTTCCCCGAAGCTGAGGGTCATCGCGTCAAAATCGAAGCGGCCGGGCTCGCTTTCGTCGTACATCACAAGAGAGCAGCTGCCGTCTTTGAACAAATACAGGCCAAACAATGTGTCCTCGTCGCACTCGGCCTTGACCTCGGGCAGATAGTCTTCACCGTTTTCATCCAGAAGCTCCGTCAACAGATAGAAGGAGAAGGGGCCGCCGCTGCGCTCGGGCAGCTCGATGCCGGCCTTGCTGAAAACGAAGCCCTGCTCTTCGGTGCCGATGATCAGCTCTTCCCCGTTGAAGGAATAGGGGATGGCGTCTTCCCCGTCGGTGACGGTCTGCGTGTCAAAGTCGAAGCGCAGCTCCTGCTGCTCGCCGAACATATCCATCACCGCGCTGCCGTCCTCGTTGACGACCAGCGTGGCCTTCATTCCCAGTGCGGCCATGGCCTGGACCATCTCCGTCATATCCTCGTCCGAGTCCGCGCTGAGCATGTTGACCAGGGTGTATTCGCCGAAGATCTCTTCGTATTTCTCGGCCAGCGCCCCTGCGCCGCAGAGACTGCAGAGCAGGATCGCCGCCAAAAGAAGGGACAGAAGTTTTTTCATTATCGTTCTCCTTTCAAAGTAAACTGCCGGTTTTTATACTCCTGTTCTTACTTTATCAGGAAAAGAAACGAGCGTCAAGCTGTGCTCCGGAAAAAGCCGGAGAAGCCTGACGCACGTGTTGTTCCGTACGTTTTTTACGCGGTCTGCCTGTTCGCGCGCATGGCCTGGAACACGAGCACGGCGGCCAGCATCACCACGCCGACGACGTCGGTCAGCGGGCTGGGATCCATCATCAGCAGGCCGCCCGCGCCGATCAGCACGCGCAGCAGCGGATGCAGCGGGCCGCGCAGGAAACCGTTGAGGGCTGCGGCCACGCCGAAGATGCCGACGATGGAGGTGACGACTACCAGCACGACCTGCACGGCGGTCGTGTTGATCAGCAGCATGGCGGGGTTGAGCGCGAAGATATAGGGCACGACGAAGGCGCCGATGGCGAGCTTCGAGGCGTTGAAGGCGGTCTTCATGGGCGGCGCCTTGGCGATGGCCGAGCCGGCGTAGGCGGCAAGCGCCACGGGCGGGGTGATGTCCGCCACGATGCCGAAGTAGAAGACGAAGAAGTGCGCCGCAAGCACGGGGATGCCGAGCGTGATCAGGATCGGCGCGCAGGTGGAGGCCATGATGCAGTAGTTGGCGGTGGTGGGCACGCCCATGCCCAGCACGATGCAGCAGAGCATCGTGAAGAACAGCGCGATCAGCACCGAGCCGTGGGAGAGGGTGATGATGGCGGTGATGATCTGCGAGGCGAGACCCGTGATGGTGATGCAGCCGCCGATGATGCCGGCCACGCCGCAGGCGGCGCCGACGGAGATGGCGCTCTTGGCGCCGTTGGCCAGCGCGTCGAAGAAGACGAGCGGCGTCATGACGGCGTCTCTGGCGAACATGCACACGCCGGCACAGACGATCGCGGCGAAGAGCAGCGCAAGCTTCACGCCGCCCGGCAGCGCCACGAAGAGGTAGCACAGCAGCGACGCGATGCCGACCACGCTCACGGGCGGATTGCGGTGGGCGTTCGCGACCTGCACGGCAAAGAGGATGGCGATCGCGGCTGCGAAGGCCATGGTGTTGCTGCCGGAGGAGACCAGGTAGACCAGGATGATCAGCGGGAGCAGCAGATAGCTGCGGCCGATCAGGTTCTTCAGCAGCGGCAGCTGCTCGGCGGGCAGACCCTTGAGCCCGAGCTTTTTCGCCTCCAGATGGACGGCGATGAAGATGCCGGTGAAGTAGAGGATCGCGGGCAGGATGGCCCGGAGGATGATGTTCGAATAGGGGACGCCCACATACTCGGCCATCAGGAAGGCGGCAGCGCCCATGATGGGCGGCATGATCTGCCCGCCGGTGGAGGCCGCGGCCTCCACTGCGCCCGCGAATTCCGGCTTGTAGCCGGTCTTCTTCATCATCGGGATCGTGACGGAGCCGGTGGTGACGGTGTTGCCGACCGAGGAGCCGGACACCATGCCGCACAGCGCCGAGGAGATGACAGCCACCTTGGCGGGCCCGCCGGAGAAGCGGCCGACCAGGGAGTTGGCGAGGTCGATGAAGAACTGGGCGATGCCGGTGCGCTCGAGAAAGGCGCCGAAGATGATGAACACGAGGATGAACTTGGCGCAGACCTGGATCGGCGTGCCGAGGATGCCGCCGCCCTGCACCTTGTAAAAGAGGCTGATCGTCACGTTGCGCAGGGTTGCCGCGGCGCTCAGGTGCTTAAGGCCGAAATAGTAGTACAGCGCGTAGCAGATGAACACGCCCGCCACGCAGAGGATGGGGATGCCGACGGCCCGGCGGCAGAGCTCCAGCAGGGCGAGGATACCGACGACGCCGACGGCGATCTCATAGGGGCGGACCTGGGACATGCCGAGGCGCACGGTCAGGCTGTGGGCGTTGACGACGACATAGAAGAAGGCCGCAGCGCCCGCGAGCATGAGGATCCAGTCATACCAGGGGATGTGGTTGACGCGCTGCACGCCCTTCTTCACCGGGTAGTTGAGATAGCCGACGAGCAGGATGCCGCCCACGAAGGAGGGGTAGCGGATCAGGTCCAGCCAGGTGGCGAAGAGCGTGACGTAGATCACGAACAGGGAGTAAAGCGCCATGACGGCATAGACGGCCCACTTCTGCCAGCCCTCCCAGATGCGGGTGTTGGACTCCCGGTCATATTTGCGCATGACCTCGTCCATCGCGTTCTGGTCGAAGTCGTGCTCGCTGCCGGACACGGCGGGCGTTTTGCTTTTGTTGTCATCCATGACGATGTCCTCCGAACGGATTTGCTTTATTGACAATCTGCCGTCGGAGTGCCGTGATCCACGGCACTCCGACGGGATTTTTGCATTTCAGGTTTTGCTTCTGCCGAAATCAGTCGGCGGTGGCCACGTCGATGCCGTTCTCGGCGAAGAATTTCGCGGCGCCCTTGGCGAAGGGAACGGCGATGCCGTCGGTGGCGAAGGACAGGCTCAGCTCGGCGCCCTTGGCGTGCAGCGCGGTGATGGCCTCGGCGTTGTTGTAGATCGTGGAGACGATCGCGTAGGCCACGTCATCGGGCAGGTCGGCGCGGCAGACCAGCGTGGCCTTTACGGTGACGGTGACGGCGTCGGCGTCAAAGCCGCTGTAGGTGCCGGCGGGGATGGTGTAGGAGGCGTACCAGGGGCAGTCGGCCAGGAGCTTCGTCATGTGCTCGTCGTCGATGGAGATCAGGTACACGCTCCTGGCGGTGGCCAGATCCACGATCGAGGTGGTCGGCGCGCCGGCGGTCGTGAAGGCGGCGTCGATCTTGCCGTCCTTAAGGCTCTCGGTGGAGTCGCCGAAGGACTGGTAGACGGGCTTGATGTCGTCCAGGGTCATGCCGTAGGCGGCCAGGATGTCGACTGTGTTGAAGTAGGTGCCGGAGCCGACGTCGCCCACGCAGACGTTCCTGCCGGCCAGATCGGGGATGCTCTTGATATCGGGATCAACGGTGACGATCTGCACAGTCTCGGCGTAGAGGCCGCCGAGGACGCGGAAGCCGTCCATCTTGTTGTCGGTGAAGGAGTTGGTGCCGTTGAAGGCGTAGGTCATAACGTCGGACTGTACGGTGGCGAGGTCGTAGATGCCGTCCTTCACGATGCCGGTGATGTTTGCGGCGCTGCCGCCGGAGGCGACGACGTTGATGGAGATGTCGGTGTTCGAGCCGATGTAGCTGCCCAGAACACCGCCGAAGGCGTAGTAGGTGCCGGCTTCGCCGCCGGTGCCCATGGTCAGCTTGGCAGAGGGAGCGGCAGGCGCGGCGTCCGC
>CAMJQX010000156.1 GCA_946408145.1 uncultured Clostridia bacterium | reverse complement strand
GCCCCAGCAGCGGCGCCGGCAGCAGCAGAAACAGCACGGAGGCGCAGAAGGTCTCGAACAGGGCGCTGATGTAGATCTCCGTCTGCCAGGCGGCGACCACGGCCAGCGCGCCGCTGAGGATGAAGGAGAGGGTGAAGAGAAAGCGCCCGTGCCGCCCGAAGACGCCGGAGAGCAGGCCCGACAGAGCGTAGGCCATCGTGTAAAACGGCGCGCCGGGATTGCCCGCGTCCATCGCGAGGCCGAGCACGGTGCCCACGGCCGCGCCGCTGAGCATCCCGCCCTTCATGGCCGAGGCCATCACGAGGATCAGGGCCAGCACCCGCCCGACGGAGACCGTGTCGAACAGCAGGAGCCGTGAGAGCGTCATCAGCAGGCAGGACAGCAGGATCATCACCGCCGCACCGTGCCGCAGCTCGCCGCTCTCGGTGCCGCCGCCGCTGCCGGCCAGCGCCTCGCGGAAGAAATAGGCCCCGCCGAAGGCCAGCGTGCTCTCCAGAAACAGGGCGGAGAGCAGGCCCAGCAGGTCTTTCGCCTGCGAGTAGCCGCCCAGCCAGGCCGTCACGGCCATGACGAGCCCGGCGACCGCGGGCATGAAGAAGGGCCGCCGGTAGACCGGCAGCTCGTGGAACACAAAGGCCACCGTGTACACCAGCACCGAGGCCGCTACATAGCGTACGCCCCACTCCAGCCCGCCGCCCAGATAGCCGAGCACCGCACCCAGCAGGGCCGACACTCCGCTGATCCCCGGCCCGGCCGCCGCGGCCAGCGCCATCCCGAAGGGCGCGCCGTCCTCCAGCACCCGCGCGCAGGCCATCACGAAGCCCAGCGTGAAATAGATGCAGCAGTGGGCCGCCGTGAAGAAGCGGCGATCCGCTTTTCCGCCCGCCGCCCGCGGAAGCTCCAGCGGCCTCCCTTGCTCTTCCATTGCCATAGATCCGCCTCCTGAGTTTACATAATTGTGAAATTATTATAATTATGTAATTCCAAGAAGCCTGTCGCACGGCGCTGTTGAAGAAGGGAACATTGCCGGGATAAATGGGGGAACAGCGCCGCAGGGGAGAGCTGCGCTTTTTGACTTGCAAAACGGAGCGGATCGGATATAATACCATACGGCACATGACCCATATGGGAGGTACAGCATGGACAAGTACAATGTCTGTCTCATCAACGACTCTTTCCCGCCGGCCATCGACGGCGTGGCCAACGCGGTCACCAATTACGCGGACATCATCGCCCGACAGTACGGCAGCCCCACCGTCGTCACGCCCTACTACCCGGAGGCCGACGACTCCGTCTATCCCTTCCCGGTGCTGCGCTATCCGAGCGTGGACGTCACCAGGTTCGTGGGCTACCGCGCGGGCATGCCCTTCTCGCCGGAGCTGATGAAGAAGCTGGAGGATTCCCGCTTTGATATCATCCACAGCCACTGCCCGATCACCTCGACCATGCTCGCCCGCTCCCTGCGCGACCGGATCGACGTGCCGGTGGTCTTCACCTACCACACCAAGTTCGACATCGACATCGCCAACGCCATCCGCTCCAGACTGCTGCAGGAGGGCGCGGCGCGGCTGCTGGTCGAGAATATCGCCGCCTGCGACGAGGTCTGGACCGTCTCCGAGGGCGCGGGGGACAACCTGCGCAAGCTCGGCTATCAGGGCGAATACCGCGTCATGCCCAACGGCGTGGACTTCCCGCGCGGCCGCGTGGACGAGGCGCTGATCCGCGAAGTCACCGGCGGCTTCGACCTGCCCGCAGGCCTGCCGGTCTTCCTGTTCGTGGGCCGCATGATGTGGTACAAGGGCATCCGCATCATCCTCGACGCGCTCAGGCTCCTCGCCGACGAGGGGCGGGACTTCCGCATGGTCTTCGTCGGCGGCGGCAACGACAAGGAGGAGATCACGGCCTATACCGAAGAGCTGGGACTCGGCGGGAAGGTGCTCTTCTCCGACCCGATCCGCGACCGCGAGCGCATCCGCGCCTGGTACTGCCGGGCCGATCTCTTCCTCTTCCCCTCGACCTTCGACACCAACGGCCTCGTCGTGCGCGAGGCGGCGGCCTGCGGGCTCGGCAGCGTGCTCGTCGCGGGCAGCTGCGCCGCCGAAGGCGTGCGCGACGGTGTCAGCGGCCTGCTGATCGAGGAAAACGCCGCCTCACTCGCGGCAAAGCTCCGCGAAGTCCTGTCCGCGCCGGAGAGCATGCGCCGCGTGGGCGAGGGCGCCCAGCGGGAGATCTACATCTCCTGGGAGAGCGCCGTGAAGAACGCGTATGAGCGCTACGGCGCCGTGATCGAGAACTACCGCATGGGGCGATATCCGAAGCACGACAGCCCGAGCGACGAGTTCTTCCACGGCATGGCCGGCTGGATGGACGCGCTCAACCGCCGCCGCGAGGTGCAGCAGCAGATCCGCTCCGCGATGCAGCTCCAGAGCCTGCTGGAGCGCCGCCGAGAGCTGCAGAAGCAGTTCCGCGAGAACGTGCAGAACAATGTCGAGGAGCTGCGGGATGAGCTCGCCGAGGAGGCCCGCCGCATAAGCGAGCAGCTGTCTGAGTTCTACCATCAACTGGATCGCTTCCGCTGAAATGAAAACAAAACCGGCCGTTTGCTTCGGCAAATGGCCGGTTTCAGATTGCAGGCAAACCCATCGCAGCTTGCTCGGACACGCATGGGGAGAGCGCGAGAGGGGATGGTAGTCCCCTTTCGCGTTACAATCCTTGCAAAAATGGGAACTTTTTCGGAAGTTTCCATTTTTGCTTTTCAAGCTGTCGACACTTTGTCGACAGCTTGAAACCGGCCGTCTGCTTCGGCAAATGGCCGGTTTTTCCATGCCCCGGCGCGTATCGTTTCGTGGATAGAAAACAAAATTGCGCGGCGGTCCACGAGAAAATTGAAAAAAACGGAAGCTTATGCTATACTACCATATGTTGTGGTCGGATCGCGCTGCCCGGCGGAACGGCCGCAGAATGTAAAATGACAGCCCTCCCGGAGGAAGGGGCGGTCATTAGCGCCGGGACCTGTAAGGTTGACGAGGACGGCAGTTGTCGAAAGACTCGGCGGATGCTGCCGCGGCCGGAGTGGGCCGTCAGAGAAAAGGCAAAAAGCAGAATCAACACTGTAACAGAGCTTTTCTCATCGCTATCTCACGGACGGGCAAAGAAATCTGCAGTTTTTGGAGGCAATCCATCAAATGTATACGATAACAGATCTTTACGATCTCGACCATACCCTCGCCGCCGACTATCTGCGCGGCTTCACCTACCCCTGGGAGGCGCTCAAGGGCATCAAGGACCTGATCCTGCGTCTGGGCCCGACGCTGGGGGAGGACTATGAGGAGGTCTCCGAGCACGTCTGGGTGCATAAGACGGCGAAGGTCTTCCCCACGGCATATCTCGGCGCGCCCTGCATCATCGGACCCGAGACCGAAGTGCGCCACTGCGCCTTCATCCGCGGCTCCGCCCTGGTCGGCGCCAACTGCGTGGTCGGCAACAGCGTGGAGCTGAAAAACGTGATCCTCTTCGACCATGTGCAGACCCCGCACTACAACTACGTGGGCGACTCGATCCTCGGCTATTACAGCCACATGGGCGCGGGCTCCATCACCTCGAACGTCAAGAGCGACAAAAAGCTCGTCGTGGTGCACAACGGCACCGAGCAGATCGAGACCGGCATCAAAAAGTTCGGCGCCATGCTCGGCGACTATGTGGAGCTCGGCTGCAACAGCGTCTGCAACCCCGGCACCGTCATCGGCCGGCACAGCAATGTCTACCCGACCTCCTGCGTGCGCGGCGTCGTGCCGGAAAACTGCATCTACAAAAACAGCGGCGACATCGTGGAAAAGCATTGAAATCGATAATCTTTTGAAGCAAAGGAGAATAACGAAATGCGTGTTGTGATTCAGGACAATTACGAGAAAATGTGCAAGTGGGCGGCCGACTATATCGCGGCCAAAATCAGAGCCCACAAGGAAGAGCGCCCCTTCGTGCTGGGCCTGCCCACCGGCTCCAGCCCCATCGGCGTCTATAAGGAACTCGTGCGCATGAACCGCGCCGGCGAGCTGAGCTTTGCCAACGTCGTCACCTTCAACATGGACGAGTATCTCGGCCTGCCCCATGAGCACGACCAGAGCTACTGGTACTTCATGCACGACAATCTCTTCGACCATCTGGTCGACATGAAGCCGGAGAACATCAACATCCTCAACGGCATGACCGACGATCCCGAGGGCGAGTGTGCCCGCTACGAGGAGAAGATCGCCTCCTACGGCGGCATCGACCTCTTCATGGGCGGCATCGGCGTGGACGGCCACCTGGCCTTCAACGAGCCCTTCACCTCCCTCACGTCCCGCACCGGCGTGCGCGACCTGACCACCGACACCCGCATCGTCAACTCCCGCT
>CAMJQX010000155.1 GCA_946408145.1 uncultured Clostridia bacterium | reverse complement strand
ACCGCCAGATGCTCAGCTTCATCACCCGCGAGGACGTGGCCAAGAAGGTCAAGGATGAGCTGGCTCCCAAGTATGCCGACCGCAGCGGCGGCTACACCCGCATCACCCGCATCGGCAACCGCCGCGGCGACGCCGCGGAGGTCGCTGTCATCGAGCTGATCTGATCGCGAGGATAAAGACAAAAGCCCTTCCGGGATACCGGAAGGGCTTTTCCATGTCTGCTTGACTGCGCAGGGCGCCTTTGCTACAATCGAGAGGAACGAAAAAGCGGAAGTGAGGGAGACGGGAATGAAAAAAAGCTTTCGAATGCTGATCGCGCTGACGCTCTGCGCCCTGCTCTTTGCCGCGCTCGGAATTGCCGCGTCGGCCGAGACGGGCTGGCAGGAGGACGTCGGCGGGCGATACTACGTGGACCCCGACGGCAGCCGACACAGCGGCTGGCTGCTCGACGGGGGAGAGTGGTACTATCTCGACCCCTACATGCTCCGAAACGAGCTGCTGGAGCTCGGCGGGAAATGGTACTACCTGCAGCCGGACGGCCGTATGGCGCGCAGCGGCTGGGTCGACCGCGGCTATGATTCCTGGGGCGAGCTCGTCAACGAGCGCTATTACGCTGCGAGCGACGGCGCGCTCGCCATGGGCTGGCGCGACATCGACGGGAAGAGGTACTATTTCGAGCCCGCCATGGCCTGCAGCGGCCCCGTCAGCTACGACGAGGGGAACACCTTCTACTACTTCCGTCCGGACGGCACGCTTGCCGACGACGGCTGGCAGGAGGACCGCTGGGGCGACGCGCCGGAGGATGCGGGCTGGTATTACGCCAACCCCGACGGGACGCTTGCCCAGGGCTGGCGAAAGATCGACGGCTACTGGTACTTCCTCACGCCCGCCCGGATGGATCACGGGGCGGACACCCTCGACGGCGGCAAGACCTGGTACTTCTTCTATGACGACGGGAAAATGGCACAGAACGAGCGCGTCCATGAGCGCTATACCTACTACGGCGTCACGACCGAGAACTGGTACATCGCCGACGAAAACGGCAGACTGTATCTCGGCTGGCTGGCCGAGGGCGGTTACTGGTACTACTACGGCCCCTGGATGTACAAGGACGGGACCGCGGAGATCAACGGAAAGAGCTACAGCTTCGACGCGCAGGGCCGCTGGACCGGAGGCACCGCGCCGACGCCGGGCTGGAACAAGCGCGGCGGTCAGTGGTACTATTACGACGAGGACCTCAAGGCCCTCACCTACTGGCAGCAGATCGGCGGCAAGTGGTACTACTTCAACGGCTCGGGCGTGATGCAGACGGGCTGGCTGCAGTCCGGCGGGCATTGGTACTATCTCGACGGCACCGGGGCGATGCGGACGGGCTGGCTGAAGCTCGACGGCAAGTGGTATTACCTCGGCGGCGACGGCGTCATGGTCACGTACTGGCAGCAGATCGGCGGGAAATGGTACTATTTCAACGGCTCGGGCGTGATGCAGACGGGCTGGCTGAAATCCGGCGGCAGCTGGTATTACTTTGACGCCTCCGGCGCGATGCTGGCCGGCTGCACCCGCACGATCGACGGCAAGCGCTGCCGCTTCGACGCCTCCGGCCGCTGGATCCCTTGACAGCAGCGGGGCGGGTATGATAAGCTGTTTCCATCAAAATAGAAAGGACGCAGAGAACGGGAATGCGCAGCGAGTGATTTGGTTCGGTGAATACGGGAAAGGCTCTCCGACGAGAGGGCTTTGTCTGCGTGCGCCGGATCGGGTCACTGCCGTTTTGCCCGTCGGGGGAGAAGCCTGTTCTCCCCGCGCCGCAGCATAGAGAAACGATAGATGATCCGACCGCGCACGCGGTCGGATCAATTTTGCGTGTGAAACAAGGAGGTACTATGCTGCAGATCAAGAATCTGACTTTTACCCACCGGCGGGATCTGCGCGTCCTGCTGGCGGATTTCCGCCTGCTGCTCAACCCCGGCGACAAGGCCGTGATCGTCGGCGAGGAGGGCAACGGCAAATCCACCCTGCTCAAGTGGATCTATGACCCCGCGCTGGTCGAGCCCTATGTCGAGGCCGAGGGCGAGCGCGCCTGGGACGGGCGCATGGCCTATCTGCCGCAGGAGCTGCCGGAGAGCGAGCGGGAACTGAGCGTATACGCTTTTTTCAGCGGGAAGGAGAGCTTCTGGAACGCCGAGCACCGGGAGCTGCAGCTGCTGGCGCGGGAGCTGGGTCTGCCCGGCGAGATCTATTACAGCGAGCAGACGATGGGCAGCCTCTCCGGCGGGGAGCGCGCCAAGCTCTCGATGGCGCGGCTGCTGCTCGAGCGGCCGGATATCCTGCTGCTCGACGAGCCGAGCAACGACATCGACATTGAGACGCTCGAGTGGATGGAGCGGCAGATCCTGTCCTTCCCGGGTATCGTGCTCTTCATCTCCCACGACGAGACGCTCATCGAGCGCACGGCCAACAAGGTCGTGCTGCTCGAGCAGCTGCACCGCAAGTCCGTCAGCCGCTGGACAGTCGCAAACCTGCCCTACGCGCAGTTCGTCGAGCAGCGGCGGCGCGGCATGGAAAAGCAGGAGCAGATGGCGTACAGCGAGCGCCGGGAGGAGCGCGCCGCAATGGAGCGCTTTCGCCGCATCCAGCAGCGGGTCGAGCACGAGCAGCGCACGATCACCCGGCGCGACCCCTCCGGCGGGCGGCTGCTGAAAAAGAAGATGGCCTCGGTCAAGGCCATGGAGCGCCGCTACGAGCGCGAGCACGCCGAGATGACGGAGATCCCCGTCAGCGAGGACGCGATCAACATCAAGCTCAACTACCAGCGCGCGCTCCCCGCAGGGCGCAGCGTGCTGGCGCTCGACATGCCGGAGCTGCGCGCGCCGGACGGAAGGCTTCTGTCCCGCGGGCTGCGGCTCACGGTACGCGGTCCGGAAAAGCTCTGCATCATCGGGCGAAACGGCGCGGGCAAATCCACGCTGCTGCGGCAGATCCGGAGCGAGCTGGAGACGCGGGAGAACCTGCACGTCTGCTACATGCCTCAGGACTACGGCGAGCTGCTGGATCCGGCGCAGACGCCGGTGGAGTTCCTCGTCCCTTCGGGGGACAAGGCGGCCGTGACCGAGGCGCGCAGCTTCCTCGGCGCCATGCATTATACGACGCGGGAGATGGAACGGCCGCTCGGCGAGCTCTCCGGCGGGCAGCGGGCCAAGGTGCTGCTGCTGAAGCTCGGCCTCACGGAGACGGACGTGCTGCTGCTCGACGAGCCGACGCGCAACTTCTCGCCCCTCTCCGGCCCGGAGATCCGCGAGATGCTCCGCGCCTTCCCCGGCGCGATCCTCGCCGTCTCCCATGACCGCAAATTCATTTCCGAGGTCTGTGACCGCGTGCTGCGGCTCACGGAAAACGGGCTGGAGGAGGCGTGACCGCCGCAAGGATCATTTGATCCTCGTTATATCTCGTAGGGGCGCTTCACGAAGCGCCCGCCGGCACGTCTTAACAACGGGCGCTTCGTGAAGCGCCCCTACGGGCAGCCGGAAGACGTTCCCTGTGAGCCATCAGGCTCACAGGGAATAAAACGATTTCTAATCGTTTTATTGAAAGAGTAGGGTGGCACCTGCCTTTCGGGGTTTTGTCTGGACAATTCAACCTTAATACGGACACTCCTATTCGCTATCCTTTTTTCACTTACTGTCACACATCATTGTACAACCTACACCCGAGATTTCTTTCAGATTTCAGTATAATCGAGACAAACGCAGCAAACTGTGTTATAATAACTCTGTATGCCGATTTGGAGGGATGCCCCATGGAGAAACAGCAGTATATCGAGGCCGGCAGGATCGTCAACACCCACGGCGTGGCCGGGGAGGTCAAGATCGAGGTCTGGCTGGACAGCCCGGCTTTCCTGCGCCGCTTCCCGCGCATCTTCGTCAATGGAGTCGAGAAAAAGCTCCTCGGCGGCAAGGTTCAGAAGCGCTTCCTGATCGCAAAGCTCGAGGGCGTGGACGACGTGAACGCCGCCATGGCGCTCAAGGAGAAGACGATCACCGTGGACCGGAACGACGTGCGCCTGCCGAAGGGGACCTTCTTCGTGCAGGACATCCTCGGCGCCCGCGTCGCGGACGAGCAGGGGCGGGAGATCGGCACGCTCATCGACGTGCTGGAGCGGCCGGCACAGAACATCTATGTGGTGCAGGGGGAGACGGAGCATCTGATCCCCGCCGTGCCGGAATTCATCCGGAGCATCGACGCCGAGGCCGGCGTCGTCACCGTGCATCTGATCGAGGGAATGTAATGCGTATCGACATCCTTACCCTGTTCCCGGACACCGTGAACGCGGTGCTCCACGAGAGCATCATCGGCCGCGCGGCCAAAAAGGGCATCGTGGAGATCAACTGCGTCC
>CAMJQX010000154.1 GCA_946408145.1 uncultured Clostridia bacterium | reverse complement strand
GCTCCAAGTGCCGCGGCACGGGCAAGATCATCCACCAGCCCTGCAAGACCTGCCGCGGGCTCGGCAACATCCGCCGCCAGCACAAGATGACCGTGAAGATCCCCGCCGGCATCGACGACGGGCAGAGCATCTCCCGTCAGGGCTACGGCAACGCGGGCGCCAACGGCGGCCCCGCGGGCGATTTGCTGATCAACGTCATCGTGCGGCCGCACCCGATCTTCGAGCGCGACGGCAACTCCGTCGTCATGGAGCAGGAGATCAGCTACGCCCAGGCCACGCTCGGCGCGGAAGTCGAGGTCCCCACGCTCGACGGCAAGGTCAAGCTGAACATACCCGAGGGTACCCAGCCCGGCGCGGTCTTCCGGCTTCGCGGCAAGGGCATCCCCTATCTGCGCGGCGGCGGCCGGGGCGACCAGTTCGTCTCCGTCAAGGTCGGCATCCCCCGGAACCTGACCTCGTCCCAGAAGGAGCTGCTGCGGCAGTTCGCGGCCTCCATGGGCGAGTACGACAGCGGCGGCAAGTCGGGAATCTTCGGCAAGAAAAAGAAATAATACGATCCGTATAACAAAAAGGATGATCCTGTGAGGAATCACAGGATCATCCTTTTTGTCTTCTGCGGGAACACTCCCGGCTCATTCGGGAAAAGAGAGCTCAATTTTGAGCCGCCCCTCGCTCAGGCCTGCCGAGATGCTGCCGCCCATGCGCTCCGTAAGCGTCCGGGAGATCGCAAGGCCGAGCCCGGTGGACTTTCGCGCGGAATCGACGGTGAAGAAGCGGTCGAACAGGCGGCCTACCTCGGTCTCGCTGAGCGCGGAGGCCGCGTTTTCAAAGCAGATCGCCCCGTCTTCGGACAGGGTGACGCGCAGGTCGCCGTCGCTGTATTTGGCGGCGTTGGAGAGCAGGTTGGAGAAGATCCGCATCAGCGCGGCGCGATCCAGCGTTCTCTGTACCTCTGTCTCCGGAAGGGAGATCTCCGGAGTGATGCCGCGATCCTTCAGCATCGTATAGGCCGCGGCAAAGCTCTCCTGCAGGGCGGCGTTGAGGGACAGGACTTCGGGATGCAGCTGCTGCTCCTGTGCGGAGACCAGTGAGTAGCGGAACAGCTCCTCGCACAGGGTGCGCATGGCCTCGGCCCTCTCTCCGATGACCGCGACGTAACGGGCGGCGTCCGGTGAGAGCTCCTCCCGCTCCAGGAGTTCCACGTAGCCGCAGATCGCCGTCAGCGGCGTGCGCAAATCATGCGAGACGTTGACGACCGCGTTTTTCAGTTCTCTGTCGCCGCTCAGGTATGCGTGGCGCTGTTCCCGCAGCTCACGCAGCGCGGCGTTGAGCCCGGAGGCGCATCTTCGGGCATGGGGATCGCGCGAGGAGAGGCGGATGAGTCCGTTGCTCTCCTCCGCGATATTCTGCGCGAAGAACGCCCGCAGCTCGTCCAGGCTCCTGTGGAGCGCGGCGAGGCGCAAAAGCAAAAGCAGCGACAGCAGCGCGAGCGCGCCGCAGAGGAGCCAGGGCAGCATAGCATCACATCATTTCAGTTCTTTTTTCCGGAAGCCCAGCAGGCCGGCCCCGGTCGTCAGCAGGAAGAAAAGCGCGGACTGCAGCGGGAAGCGGGCGACGCGCTCCGCTTCCATGTTGCTCAGCATCGAGCCCTGTCCGGTCGGGAAGAAATCCACGAGCCACTCAAGGACCGCCCGTTTCCAGCCTCCCACATAGGCGGGGTTGCGGTACGGCTCCGACCAGACCGGCTCGCCGTTGACAAAGTCGACCACGTCCCTTGCGATCTCCGCCTGAAAAAGGGCACGCTCCAGGCCTCCGCTGATAAAGATCATGGCGAAGAACACGGCGATGCAGGTGAGGAGCGCGTATGCCCGGCTGGAAATCAGCAGGGACAGCATCACGTACAGCGACACAAATCCCATCACGCAGCACACAGAGGCGAGAACGCAGCGGGCAAAATGCGGGAGATCCATGCCGATACGCCCGTGGGTGGCAACGGCCTGCAGGGCATAGGCCGCCGCGCAGACGGCGGCGAGGCAGAGGACGGACAGCAGGCAGACGAGCAGATCGGAAAGGTAGATGCCGCTTCGCCGGTGGCCGGCGATCAGCTTGTTCCGGATCGTCCCGTCATGATAATCGACGCCCAGAAACAGCGGGACAAACGCGGCAAGGATCACGGCGTGCACCATCGTCGCCTGAAACAGCGCCTCGTCGATCGCCCAGCCCTGCGAGGGGTCGCAGATGCGCCCGGCCTCGCTCAGCTCCGCGCGGAACGGCGGGATCGTCAGCAGGGCGGCGAGGGCGAGCGTCACCCAAAAGAGCCAGGATTTCCGCAGCCTCATCCAGTCGGCGGAAAGCAGATTCGTCATGCCCGCTCACCTCCCACCAGATTCAGATAGTAGCTCTCAAGGCTCTCGTCCCGCTCCTGCAGGCCGATGAGCTCGCAGTTTTGTTTTTTCAGCGCTTCCACCAGCCGGGAGACGTTCGGTCTGGCATAGATGTCCGCGGTTGTCCGGGAAAGGATATCGTATTCCAGATGCTCTTCATCCAGTACGCGGGCG
Source organism: uncultured Clostridia bacterium (assembly GCA_946408145.1). The sequence continues at coordinate 1,869 of CAMJQX010000154.1, read as the reverse complement.
AGCGCCCGGGTATCGCTGACCTCCACGCGAAGGCATTTCCGGCAGGCGGCCTCCAGATCCCCGGCGCTGATCTCCTTCACGAGCCTTCCCCGGTCGATAAAGCCATACCAGGAGGCCAGGCGCGAAAGCTCGTCCAGATTATGGCTTGAAATGAGGACTGTGATCTGCCGCTCGCGGTTGAGCCTCAGGATCAGCTCCCGGATCTCGATGATGCCCTGGGGATCAAGCCCGTTGATCGGTTCGTCCAGCAGCAGGAAATCCGGATCGCCCGCGAGGGCGACGGCGATGCCGAGGCGCTGGCGCATACCGAGCGAGAAATGCCGCGCCTTTTTCTTCCCCGTGTCCGAAAGCCCTGTCAGCCCCAGGAGCTCCGCGATCCCCTCCTCGCTTGGAAGGCCGAGGACACGGTACTGCAGTTTCAGATTCTCCTCCGCCGTCATATCCCCGCAGATCGCGGGCGCCTCCACCACCGCGCCGATCCGGCGGCGGGAGTTGCGGATCCCGGGGTCGCGGCCGTCTCTCCCGTACAGGCGGAAGCTGCCGGATGAGGGCCGCTGCAGGCCGCAGACAAGACGGATCAGGGTCGTCTTGCCGGCCCCGTTTTTGCCGACGAAGCCGTAGATCGCGCCCTTCGGGACGTTCATATTCAGCCCGTCGAGCGCCCGGAAGCGACCGTAACGCTTGGTCAGGGCATCGGTCGAAAGAACATAGTCCATATGGGATTCCTCCTTTCTGAGATGCCCTCACTCTACCCCGCAACCGTTCAGAAAACGGAAAAGGCAAGTGTCAAGAAATGGTTGAGATTTTTACTCCGCCATTTTGAAGCCGATGCCCCAGACGGATTCGATGTACTCCCTGTTGCTGAGCTCGCGCAGCTTCCGGCGCAGGTTGCTGACGTGCGTTTTCAGCGAGCTCTCCGTGCAGTCGGGCGTGTCAGCGGCGATGCGGTCGAGCAGCTGCGCCTTGGTGATGACCTGCCGCGGGTTTTGCATCAGTAGCTTCAGGATGGCAAACTCCGTCCGGGTCAATCTGGCGTCCTGTCTCTCGACCGTCGCCGTATGGGTTTCCGGATTCAGTCGGAGATCGGCGTATTGAAGGCGCTCCTGTTCCGGCTTCGCCGCTTGCCTCAGCTGTACGGCGATGCGCGCGAGCAGCTCCCGCAAGTCGAAGGGCTTTGTCACATAGTCCGCCGCCCCGCGCAGGAGCATCCCGACCTTGTCGTCCACGTCGACCTTCGCGCTGACTACGATCACCGGGATGCCTTTCAGATACGGCAGCACCTCTTCCCCGCTCAGGCCGGGCAGCATCATGTCCAGCAGGACAAGATCGGGCCTTGCCTGCCGGAGAAGCAGCACAGTCTCCGTGCCGGAATAGGCCCTCAGCACCGCATAACCCTCTTTTGTCAAAGCCTCTTCCAGCAGGTTTCCAATGTTCAGATCATCGTCTACAATCAATATTTCCGCCATGTCAGCATCTCCTTCTCAGCAGAAGCCACGGAAGAACTCGCACTCGCCGCGGTTGCACGCGGCGGCGTCCTCGGAGTACATGTTGCAGTGGAAGACGTGGCAGAGGACATGGTCCCTGTCCCCGTAGTATTTGTAGGTCACGGGCACGCCGAGGCTCTCGAGCTTCCTGACCATGGGCGGGGCCATCTCCGCGAGGAAATCCCCCTCGGCTGTCATGACGATCACGGGCGGGAACTGCGCCGTCACATGATGGATCGGGCTGATCCTTCTCAGCTCCTCCTCCGTACCCTTGTCGGGCAGCAGGTCGGCCATGAGCCGCGCGGCCATATCCTTTTTCGCGCCGATCCTGATCTCGTACACGCCGCAGTTGAGGGCCACCGCCGTCGGCGCGAAGCCCGCCGGG
>CAMJQX010000153.1 GCA_946408145.1 uncultured Clostridia bacterium | reverse complement strand
TCCTCGAGAAGGTGCTCAAAGAGGTGGACCGCTACTGCATGACCGCCATCCGCCCGACGGTGGACATCAAGATCGCCGAGCTCGGCGACGACTCCATCCTCTACGGCGATCTGGCGCTCATCAAAGGGCTGTAATTCAGAGTTCAGTTTTCAGGAGACGGGAGACGCGTTCGCAGGGACTGACGCCCTCGGCAGCCCGCCGTTCTCCGCCCGTAGGGGACGGCAAAGGCGACGACTTCCCGGAGACAGTTCTCAGCAGACGCGGGGCGGGCCCGCAGTTCATCTTTTCCCGCAAGGAGAGGCAGAGGATATGGTAGACAATTACGGACGCAGCATCACGTATCTGCGCCTTTCCGTGACGGAGCTGTGCAACCTGCGCTGCCGTTACTGCATGCCGGAGGACGGTGTGTGCAAGAAGCGGCACGAGGAGATGCTGACGCAGGAGGAGATGCTGACGGCGATCCGCGCGGCGGCCTCGCTCGGCATCCGGAAGCTGCGCGTCACCGGCGGCGAGCCGCTGGTCAAGCCCAACATCGTGGAGCTCTGCCGCGCCGCGGCGGCCACGCCCGGCATCGAGGAGCTCTGCCTGACCACGAACGGCACGCTGCTGCCGAAGCTGGCAGCGCCTCTGAAGGCGGCGGGCGTCCACAGGCTCAACATCAGCCTCGACACGCTGGAGCCCGACAAGTACCGCTACATCACGCGCCGCGGCGAGCTGGCGCAGGCGATCGCGGGCATCGAGGCGGCGCTGGCCGCGGGCTTTGACAAAATCAAGCTCAACACCGTGCTCATCGGCGGCTTCAACGACGATGAGATCCCCGCGCTCGCGGCGCTGACCCGGCGCTGGCCGGTGGATCTGCGCTTTATCGAGCTCATGCCCATGTACGACAGCGGCGACTTCGGGCCGGAGGCCTTCCTGTCCTGCACGGCGGTCACCGAGCGCCTGCCGGAGCTCCTGCCCGTCGAGCAGGACGGCGGCGTGGCGAAGCTCTTCCGCCTGCCGGACGCGCAGGGCCGCATCGGGCTCATAAGCCCCGTCAGCGCGCACTTCTGCGCGGAATGCAACCGCATCCGCCTGACGGCGGACGGCAAGCTCAAGCCCTGCCTCCACTCGGCCGACGAGATCTCCCTCAAGGGCCTCGACGAGGCGGGCATGCGGGAGAAGCTGCGCGAGGCCATCCTGTCCAAGCCCCAATGGCACGGCGAGCTCAATTACTTCGAGCGCAGCCGTGCGCGGCGGGAAATGAACCAGATCGGCGGCTGAGCTTTGAGCCCGACCTTTGACACGCTCTTCTCAGCAAGAAAAACCAGGAGCATTTGCTCCTGGTTTTTCTTGCCATGCCGGGCGCTATAAGCTCTTCTTCCACGCCTTGATCTGCTCCAGTCTGTCTTTGAAGCGGGTCTCCAGCCCCTGCTCGGTAGGGCGGTAGTACTCCGTGCCCAACAGGGAATCGGGCAGGCAGCGCATGTCGGTGAGCTTTTCCTCCGTGTCGTGGGCGTATTGGTAGCCCTTGCCGTAGCCGAGCTCTTTCATCAGCGAGGTCACGCCGTTTCGGATATGCAGCGGGACGGGATCGGCCAACTGCTCGAGCGCGTCCTTCTTCGCGGTCTCGTAGGCGACGTACAGGGCGTTGGATTTCGGCGCGAGCGAGAGATAGACCACTGCCTCTGTCAGATGCACCGAGCACTCCGGCATGCCGATATAATGGCAGGCCTGGTAGGCCGCTACGGCGATCTCCAGCGCGCGCGGATCGGCCAGGCCCACGTCCTCGCTGGCAAAGCGCGTCACGCGCCGGGCGACGTACAGCGGATCCTCCCCGGCCTCGAGCATGCGCGCCAGCCAGTAGACCGCCGCGTCCGGGTCGGAGTTGCGCATGGATTTGTGCAGGGCGGAGATCAGGTTGTAGTGCTCCTCGCCGTTCTTGTCGTAGAGCAGGGACTTGCGCGAGGTGCACTGCTCGACGGTCTCGCGCGTCACGGTGGTGACGCCGTCCTCGAGCGCGCCGTTGAGCACCGCCATCTCCAGCGTGGAGAGGGCCGTGCGCGCGTCGCCGTTGGCAAAGCGGGCGATCAGGGCGAGCGTGTCGCCGCCGATCTCGATCCTCTGCCCGCCGAAGCCCTTCGGGCTGTCAAGCGCCCGGCGCAGCAGCTGCGTCAGCTCCTCCTCCGTCAGCGCCTTGAGGACGAAGACCTTGCAGCGCGACAGCAGCGCCCCGTTGACCTCGAAGGAGGGGTTTTCCGTCGTGGCGCCGATGAGGATGATGCTGCCCTTTTCCACGAAGGGCAGGAAGGCGTCCTGCTGGGCCTTGTTGAAGCGGTGGATCTCGTCGACGAAGACGATGGTCTTCTCGCCGAAGCGCCGGTTGTCCTCCGCCTGCTGCATGACGGTGCGGATCTCCTTGATGCCGCTCGTGACGGCGGAGAAGTTGATGAAGCTCGCCTTTGTCTGCCTGGCGATGACGTTTGCGAGCGTGGTCTTTCCGACGCCCGGCGGGCCCCAGAAGATCATCGAGGATACCATGTCCTGCTCGATGATGCGGCGCAGGACCTTCCCCGGCCCCAGCAGATGCTGCTGGCCGACGATCTCGTCGATGCTCTGCGGGCGCAGGCGGGCGGGCAGGGGCTGGCTCAGCTCCGCGCCCAGCATACTCATTTGTTCGTTCATTCTTGTGCCGGACCTCCAACTGTGGTACACTCAAACAATAAAACAGCAAGATGAAAAGGAATTGACCCATGGAACGCTTTGTCGCCTTTGACGTGGAGACGCCCAACGCCGCCAACGACCGCATGAGCGCGATCGGCATCGCCGTGATCGAGGAAGGAGAAGTGGTGTACAGCTTCTCCTCTCTCGTCGATCCGGAGGTGCATTTCGACGCTTTCAACGTCCGCCTCACCGGGATCTCGGAGGATACGGTGCGCGAGGCGCCGAACTTCGCCGAGCTCTGGCCGGAGATCGGCCCGCTGCTTCAGAGCGGGATCCTGCTTGCCCACAACGCCGCCTTCGACCTGCGGGTGCTGGCCTGCTGCCTCGACGCCTACGCCATCGACATGCCGCGCTATCTGCGCTACGCCTGCACGGTGCAGATGGGCCGCTGCTGCTATCCGGAGCTTTCAAACCACAGGCTCGACACGCTCTGCCGCTATCGGGGCATCGCCCTCGACCACCACCGGGCCGACAGCGACAGCCTCGCCTGCGCGAGACTGCTGCTGGATTACGAGCACAGCGGGCTGGACACGGCGCCTTTCCTGCGCTGCTACGACTGGTGGACGCGCAGGACGGTCTCTCCGCCCCCATCATACACCCAAGGGGACGGCGCTGACAAGAAAAACTGAGTCCGGGGCGGGCGGCAGGCCGCCCGGCCGGATGAAATCTTCCCGGCAGGAGCCGAAAACAAGCCGATTCCCCTTGAAAAACACGGTTATAAAAGCTATAATAAACAGATAGCGCACGACTTTTCAGAAGCTTTCCGCCGGGATGCCGGCTTTCGTAAGGATACTGCCATGCAGAACAACAACCAGCCCAATTTCATGACGCGCCTTGCCGCTTTCATCGTGGACAAGCGCAGGCTGTTCTTCTTCCTCTTTGCGGCGATGTGCATCTTCTGCGCCTTCTCCTTCCGCTGGGTCCGGGTCAACGAGACCCTGACCGACTACCTGGGCGAGGAGACGGAGACGCGCAGGGGCATCGAGCTGATGGACCGCGAGTTCACCACCTATGCCACCGCCCAGATCATGGTGCAGAACATCACCTATGACCAGGCCAGCGCCATGCTGCCCCGCATCGAGGAGATCGAGGGCGTCAGATCCGTCGCCTTCGACGAGACGAAGGACCACTATGCCTCCGCCTCCGCCCTGTTCCTTGTCACCTTCGACGGCACGAACGACGACGAGCTGAGCATTCGCGCCCTCGCCGCGGTGGAGGAGGAGCTCTCGGGCTACGATCTCTATGTGAACAGCCAGGTCGGCAACCCGCTCAAGACCATCGTCAATCAGGAGATGCTGGTGGTGGACCTGATCGCGCTGGTCATCATCGTCCTGGTGCTGCTCTTCACCTCGCGGACTTACGGGGAGATCCCGGTGCTGCTGATCACCTTCGGCGCGGCGGCCCTGCTGAACATGGGCACCAACTACATGATGGGCGAGATCTCCTTCGTCACCAACGCCATCGCCATCGTCCTGCAGCTCGCGCTGGCCATCGACTACGCGATCATCCTCTGCCACCGCTACATGGAGGAGCACGAGAGCAAACCGCCCAGAGAGGCGGCGGTCGCCGCGCTGAGCAAGGCCATCCCGGAGATCTCCGCCAGCAGCCTGACGACCGTGTCCGGCCTGCTCGCCCTGACCTTCATGCAGTTCAAGCTCGGCCTGGACATGGGCATGGTGCTCATCAAGGCGATCCTGCTGAGCCTCGCCTCGGTCTTCCTGCTGATGCC
>CAMJQX010000152.1 GCA_946408145.1 uncultured Clostridia bacterium | reverse complement strand
TTCCGTTTGAAAATTACGCTCAGGCGACGGTGTATGATGATGGAAAATGCGTGGCCGACATTGACTCGGCCGAGGACGGCGACGTGGTCGCCTTCGACGGTCTGAACGGCGACGACTACGTCTATACCAACATCTTTGATATGCTCCGCTGGGATAGGGCGCTGCGCGAGGGCAAGGTGCTCACGCTGGAGGAGCAGAAGCTTATGTACACCCCCGGGAAGCTCAACAACGGCGAGGACGCCGTATATGACGAGGAGGATGGGCTGGGCTACGGATTCGGCTGGGCCGTCAGCCGCGAGGAGGGACTCGGACTCGTCGTCAGCCACAGCGGCGGCATGCCGGGCGTCGCTACCTGGTTCGAGCGCTTCATCGACGCGGACAGGGTCCTTGTGATACTCAGCTGCCGGGACTACAGGGATGTAAGGGCGTATTTGGGTTACTGGAACGGAATGGAAGCAATCGCAAGGGATAAGGAACCGGAGCCCATCGTGTCGATTGAGGATATTGCACTCAAAAGTGTCGACAAGTCGAAGTGGGAGAGCTTCTGCGGCAAATACGAGCACCCCGCGGACGCCGATTTCATCGTGGACGAGGTCTGGATGAAGGACGGCGAGCTATGGGCGAAGTGCATCGACGAGGACGGAGACCCGCTGGAGTTCCGCCTCTACCCCATCGGCGAACACGAGTTCGGCCGCAAGGGCGGCATGATCAAAGTGAAATTCGGCGACGGCAGTGTAATGTACGACGATTTCACCTGCAAAAAGCTGTAAGGAGGATCATACCAATGAATAAGAAGACAATGTTACAAGAATTAGCCCGTGCGGCCCACGAAAAGGGCTCGTTCAACGGGGCGTGGCTCTACGCCGAGAACGGCGAGATCGTAAGCAAGGGCGCTTTCGGCTTCCGCGATGCGGAGAATACGCTCCCGATGACGGAGGACAGCATTTTTGAAATGGCTTCCGTTTCCAAGATGTTCACGGCGACGGCTGTCATGCTCCTCGTCAGGGAGGGCAAGTTGTCTCTTGACGAAGAATACACTGAGCTCTTTCCCGAGTACCCCTATCATGGCGTTACGATCCGGCATCTGTTGACTCACACCAGCGGCATGCCCGATTTTGACGTTGAGGATCTGGTCGGCCCGGTTCTTGAGAAAGAAAACAGGATCCCTGCCAACAGCGAGATCATTCGCCTGATCCGTGAAACCGGAGAGGATCCGGCATGCGCTCCGGGCGAGGCGTTCGAGTATTCCGACGTCAACTACATGCTGCTCGCCAACGCGGTGGAAAAGGTCTCCGGCATGAAGTTCGAGGACTTCATGAAGAAAAACGTATTCGAGCCCGCCGGCATGAAGGACTCCGGAATATACCATACCCGCCGGGACGGGAGGCCGTCTGACCGCTTTACCCGCAATATGGTGCTGGAAGACGACGGCAGCTATGTTCCCTCGGACGTCTCGGAGCTTACCGCAAAGTACGTGGTCGGCTCGGACGGCATGAACGGCTGCGACTATCTGTACACGACCGTATTCGATATGCTTGCCTGGGACAGGGCCCTCCGCGAAGAGAAGGTGCTGACCCTGGAAGAGCAGGGTATCATGTACGCCCCGATGCCGCTCACCGGCGGCGGGATCGCCGGTGTCGACGACGAAGGCTACGGCTTCGGCTGGGAGTTTCACAACGAACCCGGGCTCGGGCTCGTCGTCAGTCACTCGGGCGGTATGCCCGGACTGGCAACCTGGTTCGAGCGTTTTGTGGACGCGGACAGAGTGATCGTCACGATGAACTGCCGCGACTTTGCGGACATCAGAGCCTACCTGGGCTTTTCGCAGGGCCTTGAGAATATCGCGAGAGACAAGGAGCCCGAAGCCTTCAAAACGATCGAGGATATTGCCGTCAAGGATCCCGACAAGACGAAGTGGGAGAGCTATTGCGGCAAATACGAGCACCCCGAGGACGCCGATTTCATCGTGGACGAGGTCTGGATGAAGGACGGCGAGCTATGGGCGAAGTGCATCGACGAGGACGGAGACCCGCTGGAGTTCCGCCTCTACCCCATCGGCGAACACGAGTTCGGCCGCAAGGGCGGCATGCTGAAGCTGCGCTTCGGCGACGGATGCGTGATGTTCGACGATTATACCTGCAAAAAGCTCTAAGAAGATTACGCGAGGGAGGCAAGGTTAAGATGGTGATCGGGCTCATCGGAGAAAACTGCAGCGGCAAATCGACGCTGGCGGACGAGATCAAAAAACGCTTGCACGCCGAGGTCGTCACGGGGAAGGATTATCTGCGGATGGCGAAATCGGAAGCCGAGGCGACGGCCTTGTTTCGCAGAAAGCTGGCGGATGCCGCGGACGGCGGCATGCTCGTCTACGTGATCTCCGACAGGGAGCAGCTTGCGCTGCTGCCCGACGGCGCCGTACGGATCCATGTCAGGGCGGATCTCGAGACGATCAAGGCGCGCTTCGCGGCTCGCATGGGCGGGAAGCTCCCGGCCCCTGTCGCGGCCATGCTCGAAAGGAAGCACGGGATGTTCGACGGCGAGCGCTTCGACGCCGTCTATGACGGCGCGCTCGGCGATCCCGCCGCCTTTTGTGATGCTCTCGCGCTCCTGCGCGAGGTGTGATCCCGCTGTGATCGCACGGATGGAAAGGAGAGATTCTTATGTCTGCGGATCCGGAGCTTTTCAGGAAAACGGCCGAGCTGGATGAGCTGGCCATGGGATACGAGACGGCCGTTCAGCCTCTGCTCGCGGAGGATTATGTGAAAGAATTCTACGACTTTTACAGGATCAGGGACCGGAAGCGGAAGCTGATCCCCTCCGAGGACATCTTTGAGCAGGCCCTGATGGAAGTGAGCGGCTATGACGTTTGGCGCCCCATCGCCGAGGAGACGGAGCGCCTATTCGGCCTGCCGAAGCGTGTCATGGTCTTTGACGACGACAATGCTCTGCGGGAAGAGCTGGGCGGCAGAAAAGGGCTCGGCCCGTTCTTCTTCCATTTCGGCATCATGTTCTGCGAGTACGAGGGCTTTACCCTCTGCTTCATCTCCGGCACGAACAATTGAATATGCGATTATACTCATAGGAAAACGGCCTTTCCGGTTCTCCCGGAAAGGCCGTTTCTGTTATGGATCCTGTTATGGATTTCGTGCCGTGCGCGTTCTCCCGCCCGTGGGCGGGGCGCGTCATGCGAGCAGGACTCAGTCGAACTTGCCGGCGGCGAGGTCGCGGCCGAGCAGGTAGCCGAAGGTCAGGCAGTTGATGCCGTAGCTGTTGCCGGGGATCGCGAAGTTATAGGTGTTGGCATACATGTCGCCGATCATCTGGCCGACGTTGAACAGGCCCGGGATGACATCGTCGTTCTCGTCCTCGACCTGCATGAACTCGTTGCAGCGCAGGCCGCCCATGACCGTCATGAACAGCGCATAGTTCTGAGACGCATAGAAGGGGCCGTTCTCGTCAATGGGGATCAGGAAGTCGGGATTCTTGTGGAAGTCCTCGTCCTCGCCCTTCTCGCACAGCTCGTTGTAGCGCGCGACGACGGCCTTCAGCTTCTCGGCGTCGAGATGGCACTTCTCGGCAAGCTCCTCGAGCGTGTCGGCCTTGGTAGCGCCGCCGTTGTCCCAGCGGTCGACCATCTCCTCGGGGGTCAGCGCGGGGCTGTCGAAGTTCATACCGAAGGTGTACCACTCGCGGCCGGTGTCCACGATGGCCTGCGCGTAGTTGGCCGTCCAGATGCCCCAGGCGATGTGGCCCGGCTGGCTGATCAGGTGGTTGGAGCTGTAGGGCGCGGAGACGTCCTCACGCTGATAGCGCTCGGTCCTGGCGTTGACGTTCAGGCCCATGTGGAAGCCGCAGGGCTCGTGGCTGCCGCCCCAGGCGCCCTGCATCATCGGAGCGTTGGGATAGGCGTGCTGCCAGGCGGCGCCGACCCAGAGGCCCATCCGCTGGCCGTCGCCCTTGTAGATGCCGGACAGGGAGAAGCCGGTGTTGTAGTCGGGCTCCTTCTCGTCGAGGCCCACCAGGGGCAGGACCATCGGGCAGTACTTGGCGAGCATCTGCTTGTTGGCCGAGAAGTCGCCGGTAGCAAGGACGATGGCCTTCTTGCCGACGAACTTGACGTAGCTGCCGTCCGCGCGCTTGGCGATGACGCCGGTCACACGGCCCTTGTTGTCATCCTCGCGGATCAGCTGCTCCGCGACGGTGTCATAATAGAACTTCACGCCCGCGGCCTTGCCGTGGCGCTCCATGCTCTCGACCGCGCCCTGCTGGCCGGTGGAGACCATCGCGTCGTTGCCCTCGGTGTTGAAGGCGTGAGCATAGTAGGGGCCGCCGTCAAAGGTGTTGTCGCGCTCGAGGATGACCCGCAGCCCGTCCTCCGCCACGAGGTCGATGAGCCAGTTCATGGCCTCCTCGGAGTTGTTGTAGCCGCGGTTCCACTTCTTCTGGTCGACCTGGAAGGAGGCGGCGCGCATTTCGTTGTAGAA
>CAMJQX010000151.1 GCA_946408145.1 uncultured Clostridia bacterium | reverse complement strand
ACGAGATGATCGACATGTGGGAAGACCTGGTCAACAAGTACCCCATCATCTCCATCGAGGACGGCCTGGGCGAGGACGACTGGGAGGGCTGGCAGCGCCTGACCAAGCGTCTGGGCAATCGCGTGCAGCTCGTCGGCGACGACCTGTTCGTCACCAACGCCGCCCGCGTCAAGCAGGGCATCGAGCTCGGCGCCGCCAACGCCGTGCTGATCAAGGTCAACCAGATCGGCACCCTGACCGAGACGCTCGACGCCATCCAGACGGCCAACCGCGCCGGCTACACCGCCATCGTCTCCCACCGCTCCGGCGAGACCGAGGACACCACGCTGGCCGACATCGCCGTCGCCGTCAACGCCGGCCAGATCAAGACCGGCGCGCCTTCCCGCACCGACCGCGTCGCCAAGTACAATCAGCTGCTCCGCATCGAGGAAGAGCTGGACAGCATTGCGCAGTACCCCGGCAAGGCCGCGTTCTTCTGCATCAAGTAAGCTGAGCGATTATTGGGAAAACCGCCGTCCCGGCGGTTTTCCCTTTTGTGAGTGAGAACTATGGAAGACAAAGAGATTCTGGCGCTGCTGCGTCGGCGCGGCGTCGGCTTCACCGAGGCCTGCGGCATCTGCTTTGAGGAGGCCTCCGCTGGCCGCTGTCTTGTCTCCTGTGAGATGGAGGACATGCACCGCAATCCCGGCGGCTTTGCGCACGGCGGCCTGCTCGCGACGCTCATGGACGTCGCCGCGGGCGCCGCGGCGATCTTCGCCGACGGGACGCAGCGCCCGATCACGACGCAAAACTGCGGCATCCACTTCCTGCGTCCGGTCTCCGGCCCCCGCGTGCTGGCGGAGAGCGTGTGCATCAAGGCTGGCCGCCGCTGCGCGGTCGTACGGGTGGACGTGCGCGAGAACGACTCGGCACGCATCTGCGCCAGCGGCATCTTTGATGTCTGCTATCTGGATACCTGACAGGGAAAAACGGGCCGGTTTTCCGGCCCGCTTTTTTTCATCGTTTTCAATTTATACATGGATTATACACCGAAAAAGCGGTATAATTCGGACAGAACACAAGGGAGGCGTCGGCTTTGAAGCATCCTGCGCTGACAAGGGTATTTGCGATCGTGCTGGCGATCCTCTGTCTGGTCATGCTGCTGGCGGGCCTGTTCGGGCTGCGCAGCGCAGACAGGGATCGGCGGCGCGCACTGGACGACGCCGCGCGTCTGCGCGACCGGGCGTCGCAGTACGCTGTCGCCCTTTCGGCGCTGGAGGGAGGCGTCCCCTATCAGGTGGCGAACGAGACCTATCAGCGCCACCAGGACGAGCATGACAGGCTTGTCTCCAGGCACCGCAGCGAGATGGCCATCTATACCGCCACGCAGAGCGGCATCCGCAGCGGCTCCTACGCTGTGGATCAGGCAGATGCCGCCTTTGCCGAGGGCAAGCGCCAGTATGAGGCGGGGCTGGCCGAGTTCAACAAGCAGGCCGCGGCCTTTGAAGCCCAGGCCGCGCAGTTCTACTACGGCAAGCAGCAGCTGGAGAACATAGCCGCTCTGTACTACACCGCCGCGGGCATGCTGAACAATGCGCAGGGCCTCGCCGCGAGCGCCAGGGGCATCGCGGATCTGATGGAGAGCGACGACCCCGACGCCAGGCTGCAGGTGACGCTTGCCGCCTACGACGGTCTGCTGGCCGCCGCCGACCAGGCGGCCGCGCTGCCGCAGACCGTCAAGGACATGATCCCCACGCTCGACGCGATCGCCGCCATGGACGCGGGCTCGATCGACAGCCTCACGCAGCTCGGCGGAACGGGCGATCTCGGCGGGACGGGCGTGCAGATGCCGGCCGTCGACATGGGGCAGGTGCAGCAGATCAAGGGGGCCTACGATCAGGTCTGGCCCCAGGCGAAGAACATGATCCTGCAGATGGACGGCCTGATCCCCGCGATCGACAGCGCGGCACAGGGCGCGACGGGCATGTCGCTCGCGGAGATCCGCGCGCAGGCCCAGGCCGAGCGGGACGCGGTCGCCGCGGGCGGCGCCGACGGCCTCAGCGAAGAGCAGTTCGAGAACGCCCGGGCCATCTACAACGCCACCCGCGGGCAGATATGGGGCGCTCTCGGCGCTGCCGACGCGCTGCTGGGGCAGCTGCAGGGGATCTCCGGCCAGATCGGCGGGGTGATCGGCGCCGCGCAGGCACAGCTTGCGCAGGCGGAGACCATGCTGGCGCAGGGCCGCGCCGCCATCGAACAGGCGCGCGCCGCGCTGGAGGAGGCCGGGAGACAGATCGCCGAGGGCGAAAAACAGCTCTATGACGCGCGGGCCATGATCTGGTGGCAGATGGGCCAGCAGCGGGAAAAGGCCGCGAGGCTCCAGTATGAGAAAGAGCGTCTGGACGTGGAGGCCGTACAGCTCAAAGACACCGCGGCCGCCGTCGAGGCGCGCAAGGAGCTGGAGCAGAGCGAGCGCTCGCTGCGCCTGATGCTGCTCAAGCGCGAGGAAGTGGAGGAGAAAAACGAGGGCGGCATGGATCTGTCCGAGGCCGCTGTTTTGACCGCGGGCGAGCAGGAGAACGAGGCGCAGCGGATCTGGAAGGGCCGCGGCCTTGCCTATCTGCTGCTGATCGCGGGCGGTGTGCTCGGGTTTGTCGGCCTGCCCGCCGCTTTTGAGAGGACGAAGAGCCGCTTCCTGCTGCTCGCGCCGGTGCTGCTGTGCCTGCTGTGCGCGGCGGCGGCCGAGGCCGTGTGTCTGTATCTGGGCCGCGGCAGCAGCTACTCCGCGATCGGCGCCGGGATCTTTGCGCTGATCCAGCTCATGGTCTCAACGCCGAAGAAGAAAGCTTAAGCAGACAAGGTTCACGGGGATGCGGAAGCATCCCCGTTTTTGCGTTATATCAGCTTTTCCGCGCCGTACATGGACTCGAGCAGCAGCCAGAGCGTCCGGTAATAGCTGTTCAGATTCCAGATGCTGACGCCCGCGAGACCGTATTCCCCGACCAGCGCGTACTTCGCGCGGATGCTGCGCGCGTCCTCGAACCAGACCTCGTGCTGCCGCCCGTCGCTGTCGTAATAGCGGAAGAAGGGGGCCTGCGCGCGCTCGTCGTACTCGATGGCGGCGCCCGCCTGCCCGGCAAGCGTCACCGCGCCGGTATTGCTCAAGACCCGCGCGGCGCTGCCCTGCCGGAAGGGGAGCGTCCAGTCGTAGCCGTAGTTCGGCACGCCGAGCAGGATCTTGCCCGCGGGCATCACCGACACCGCATAATCGAGCACCTGCCGCACCCGGTCGATCGGCGCGACAGCCATCGGCGGGCCGTAGGTGTAGCCCCACTCGTAGGTCATCAGCACCACATAGTCCGCCGCGCGGCCGTGGACGGCGTAATCATGCGCGGTGTACAGGAGCCCCTGCTGATCGCCGCCTACCTTCGGCGCGAGGGCTGTCACCAGCAGGCAGCCGAGACAGTGCAGCCGGTCGGACAGCTTCTGGAGGAAGCTGTTGTAGGCCTCGCGGTCATAGGGGAAGACGTACTCGAAATCGAGGTTCAGTCCGTAGTATCCGCCCTCGGCGAGCGCGCGTTCGAGGTTTTCGAGAAAGCGCCCCTGCGCCGCCTCGTCCCGGAAGATCGCGTGGGCGATATCCCCGGAAAAGCCGCCGCCCGCGCGCTGGTTGGTCACGGTGAGCAGCCGCGCCGTGTTGTAATTCTCCGCGGCCGCGTCGTCAAGCGCATAGTCTTTGGTCAGCCCGCCCTCCGCGTCGGCGCGCCAGCTGAACGGAGAGAGAAAGCTCAGGTAGGGCAGCTGCGCCTCCAGCGAGGCCCAGGCTGCGCTGCTTATGTAGCCGTTGACAAGGATCTCTCCCTGCCCGCAGCCGCCAAGCGGTATGCGCAGCGTCTGGCCGATCTGGATGCGGTTCGGGTCCGCGATCTGCGGGTTTGCCGCGATGAGGCAGGGAAGCGGCAGCCCGTAGCGTCTGGCGATCGCGTAAAGCGTGTCGCCGCGCCGGACGGTGTACAGCGCGTCCTCGCGGGGGATCAGCAGCGCCTGCCCGACCGACAGCAGCGCCGGGTTTCGCAGCTGGTTGGCCTCGCGCAGCGCGTCGACCGTGAGCCCGTAGCGCCGGGCGATGGCGTAGAGCGTATCCCCGCTTTTGACAACATATATCTCCAAAACAGTTCATCCTTTCAACAATGGCTTCGCGCTCCATCCTATGCGGCCGCCGCCCTCCCGGGCACGCGATTTGCCTCTTGAATTTTCCGGGGACTTGTTATATACTCAGCAGGTAAACCCGGGAAAACCGGGGAAAAGTGCACAGGCCGGTGTGATGGAATGGTAGACGTAGCGGATTCAAAATCCGCCGATGGCGACATCGTGTGGGTTCGAGTCCCACCACCGGCACCACAGCGTCAGAAGAAGCCAACTGCATTCCGCTTCCGCGGTTTGCGAAAGAGCCGCGAAAGCTCCATATCCGTTGGCTCCTTCTTCCTTTCCGAAACGGGAGTCTCACGG
>CAMJQX010000150.1 GCA_946408145.1 uncultured Clostridia bacterium | reverse complement strand
CGGCGTCAAGATCATCTACGGCATGGAGGCCTACTTCGTCAACGACATGGACGGCAACGCCGCCGTCATCGGCAAGTCCAGGCTCCCGCTCGATACGGAGTTTGTCGCCTTCGACATCGAGACCACCGGCCTCAATGCGCGCAACGACCGCATGACCGAGATCGGTGCGGTCATCTTCTCCGGCGGAGAGATCCGGGACACGTTCAACACCTTCGTCAATCCCGGCATGCACATCCCGCCGGAGATCACGACGCTCACCGGCATCCGCGACAGCGACGTGCAGGATGCGCCGGGGGAAAAGGAGGCCATGGAGCGCTTCATGGCTTTTGCCGGAGATCGCCCGCTCATCGCCCACAACGCCCATTTTGACGTGGGCTTCATGACCGCCGCCGCGCTGCGGCAGGGGCTCCGCTTCAGCCCCGTCTATCTCGATTCGCTGGCCCTGAGCCAGGCCCTGCTGCCGGAGCTCAAGCGCTTCAAGCTGGACATCGTCTCCAACCACCTCGGTCTGCCGCAGTTCAACCACCACCGCGCCGCGGACGACGCCATGGTGGTCGCCCGCATCATGGACAAGTTCCTGCCCATGCTGCGCGCGAAGGGTGCGAAGGATCTCGACGGCATCGAGGAGGTCTTCCACCGCATCAAACGCACGGACATCGCGAAAACGCACCACATGATCCTGCTGGTCAAGAACCGGACGGGCCTGAAGAATCTCTATGAGCTGATCTCCCAGTCCTACCTGAAGCATTTCCACCGCGTGCCCACCGTGCCGAAGAGCCTCCTGAACCAGCACCGGGACGGCATCCTGGTCGGCTCCGCCTGCGGCATGGGCGAGCTCTACGGGGCGGTCATGAACGGCGCGCCGGACGCGGAGCTCAGGAAGATCGCCTCCTACTATGACTATCTGGAGATCCAGCCCATCTGCAACAACGCCTTTCTCGTCGAAAACGGCCGCGTCAAGGACGAGGGCGTGCTGCAGGACTACAACCGCAGGATCCTGGAGATCGGGCGGCAGCTCCGAAAGCCCGTCATCGCCGCGAGCGACGTGCATTTCCTCGACCCGCAGGACGAGCAGCTCCGCAAGATCCTGCAGGCGGCCAAGAAGTTCGCCGACGCCGACCGGGACTGCCCGATCTATTTCCGCACGACCGACGAGATGCTGCGGGAGTTCTCGTATCTCGGCGAGGAGACGGCCCGCGAGCTGGTCGTCACCAACACGCGGGCGATCGCCGACCAGGTGGAGCAGATCGAGCTGCTGCCCAAAGACCTCTTCCCGCCCAAGATCGAAAACTCCGCCCGCGATCTGCGCGAGCTGGTCTACGGCAAGATGCACCGCATCTACGGCGAGGACCCGCCCGCCATCGTGCAGGAGCGCGTGGACACCGAGCTGAACACGATCCTCGACCACAACTACGACGTGATCTACATGTCCGCCCAGAAGCTGGTGCAGAACTCTCTCGAAAACGGCTATCTGGTCGGCAGCCGCGGCAGCGTCGGCTCCTCGATCGTGGCCTTCATGTCCGGCATCACGGAGGTCAACTCCCTCCCGCCGCACTATGTCTGCCCCAGGTGCTGTCATTCGGAGTTCGTCACCGACGGCAGCTACGGCTGCGGAGCCGATATGCCGGAGAAGGACTGCCCCGCATGCGGCACGCGCATGGATCGCGACGGCTTCGACATCCCCTTTGAGACCTTCCTCGGCTTCCCCGGCAACGAGAAGACCCCCGATATCGACCTGAATTTCTCCGGCGAGTATCAGGCCAAGGCCCACAAATACACCGAGGTGCTCTTCGGCTCGGACCACGTCTTCCGTGCCGGCACCATCGGCACGCTCGCCGAGAAGACGGCCTACGGCTACGTCAAGAAATATCTCGAGGAGCGCGGCATCACGGTCACGAAGGCCGAGGAGAACCGCCTCGCGCAGGGACTCGTCGGCATCAAGCGCACCACGGGCCAGCACCCCGGCGGTCTCGTCGTCATCCCGCAGGACATGGACGTGACCGACTTCTGCCCGGTCCAGCACCCGGCGGACGATCCCAACAGCGACATCATCACCACGCATTTTGAATACCACTGCATGGAGGACAATCTGCTCAAGCTCGACGAGCTGGGCCACGACGACCCGACCATGATCCGCATGATGGAGGATATGACCGGCGTCGACGCCAAGAAGATCTCCCTGTCCGACCCGCAGACCATGTCCATCTTCACGAGCCCCGCCGCGCTCGGTCTGCCCGAAGACGACCCGATCATCGGCAAGACCGGCTCGATCGGCGTGCCCGAATTCGGCACGCCCTTCACCCGCCAGATGCTGGTGGACACGCAGCCGAAGCAGTTTGATACGCTGGTGCGCCTGTCCGGCTTCTCCCACGGCACCGACGTGTGGGCCGGCAACATCCACGATCTGATCGTCAACAAGGTCGCGGACGTCAACGAGACCATCGGCTGCCGCGACGATATCATGATCTACCTGATCCAGAAGGGCATGGAGCCCTCGCTCGCCTTCAAGACCATGGAGTCCGTGCGTAAGGGCAAGGTGAAGAAGAGCGGTTCCTTCCCCGGCGACGCCGAGGAGCAGATGCGCTCCATGGGCGTGCCGGAGTGGTGGATCGAATCGGCCCGCAAAATCGCCTACCTCTTCCCCAAGGCCCACGCGGTCGCCTACGTCATGATGGCCTTCCGCATCGCCTGGTTCAAGGTGCACGAGCCGCTGGCCTTCTACAGCGCCTACTTTTACCGGCGCAGCCAGAAGGGCGGCTTCGACGCGCTCATGATGACCGGCGGCGCCGACGCCGTGCGCCGCAAGATCAATGAAATGAAGCGCCGCAAGGATCTGAGCGCCAACGAGGAGGATCTGCTGGTGACGCTGGAAGCGGTGTACGAGTTCAACATGCGCGGCTTCGAGTTTGCGCCGATCGACCTCTATCGCTCCGACGCCTCCAGATTCCTCATCACCGAGGACGGCAGACTGCGCCCGCCCTTCGTGGCCATCTCCGGCCTCGGGGAGACGGCGGCGCAGGATCTGGCCGCGGCCGGGCGCTCCGGACAGAAGTTCATCTCCATCGAGGAGCTCAACGGCATCTGCCCGAAGGTCAGCCAGACGCATCTGGAGCAGCTCAAGGCCATCGGCGCCCTCGGCGACCTGCCCGACACCAGCCAGATCAGCCTCTTCTGAAACAAGCAGCAAAAGACCTCCGCCGGTTTTTCGGCGGAGGTCTTTTTTGTTAACGGCGATTTTTCCCGGATCACGGCGCGAAATACGCCTCGGGGAGCGACAGGAGCATCGCTTCCTCCCCGTCGAAAAGCAGACGGGAAAACTCGTTATAGTACTCGGAGCTGCTCATCAGGTTGCCGTGCCGGTCGACCGTCAGCTCGCCCATGACGTAGTTGTTCAGATAGGCGTAGACCGTGCCGTCCTGCTCGCAGAGGAAGCAGCGCATGCGGTCGCCGGGGTCGCCTTTGCCCAGCTCCACGACGCACTCCGCTTTCCCGTCCCCGTTGAGATCGGCGGGCCAGACCGTGAGCACCTGCATATCGCCCGACATCCAGTTGGCCGCGACGTCCTGCCTGAGCAGTTCCGGGAAGCTGATGCGTCCGGGGCTGTTGGAGAAATCATCCGCCGCGAGCGCGACGACCTCGCCATTGCCGCCGATGAGCTTGTCAAAGAAATCCGGATCGCCGTTCGGATAGCTGACAGCGGCCGGCGCTTCGGGGAATCTGCCCTCCAGGCAGTCGAGGATCTCCGCGTAGCGCGTCAGGGGAAGGCGCAGCCCGAGCCGGAACATGCTCAGATATACCGCGCCCGGGATCATCTCCCCCGGATAGACGTATTCCGCTTCCGGGTCGGTCTCGAGGCGCTCGTTGAGGTTGTCCTCGTACAGCAGCTCCTCGCTCAGAGACCCGTTTTCCAGGCGCAGACGGCCCGCCCACGCGTAGCCCATGTGCCCCTGCATCAGGATGATGCCGTTCTCGCCCGGGTCTGTGTAAAAGGAGCTGTGTCCCAGTCCGATCTCATCGGTCACGAGCACGGCCTGCCCGTCGGCAAAGGTATAGAGCGCGCCATGATAATCCGCCTCACAGGTGCCCATCTTGACGATCAGCTCGGGGACGCCGTCCTTGTCGATATCGTAGAGCGTGTAACACCAGTAAAGCTCGAAGCCCTGTGTCTTCTCCTCCGCGGCGGCCTCGGCCTGTTTTTCATCCAGGATCGCGGCATAGGCCCCGGTCCAGTCCGGATTCTCGGCGAAGGCAGGGCAGCCCAGGCTCAGCAGCAGGCAGAGCGCGGCGGCAAGGCAAAGCATACGTTTCATCGCTTATTGTCCTCCTCGGCAGTATAATGATCATCGGATGGCGAAATCAATCGAGGTTTCGATTGATTTCGCTGCCAAACGACAAGTTTGGCAGCGAATGATTCTTTCAATCATTCGCCCGATGCTCATTGCAATGAATATATGGCAAAACAGCCGTGCTGTTTTGCTGCGCCGCAAAGCGGCGCGGCGAAAAGCTTCTTGGCTTTTCGCCATCCTATATTCATTAT
>CAMJQX010000149.1 GCA_946408145.1 uncultured Clostridia bacterium | reverse complement strand
TCACCATCCCCGCTTCCCGCGTTGCCACCTTCAAGGTCGGCAAGGCTCTGAAGGAAGCCGTCGCCAAGTAAGCTGAGATCGGCGTAAAAGCTGCGTGAAACCACGCAGCTTTTTTATTTCATATCGTAAAGAAGGACGGAAAAAACGCCATGCGTCTGGATAAATATCTCAAGGTCTCCCGGCTCATCAAGCGCCGCACGGTGGCCAACGAGGCCTGCGACGGGGAGCGCGTCTCCGTCAACGGGCGGCAGGTCAAGGCCAGCTATCAGGTCAAGGTGGGGGACGTGATCGAGATCGCCTTCGGCAAGGGAACGCTGAAGGTCGAGGTCACAGAGGTCAGCGAGACCGCCAGCAAGGCCAGCGCCCCGGCCATGTACCGCGAGATCGAGTAAGAAAACGGACTGCGAAGCAAAGCTTCGCAGTCCGTTTTTCCGTAAGGGGCGCTCGAAGCGCCCGTCGGTTTTGTTCCGTTTCTGCGGGCGATTCGTGAATCGCCCCTACTTTCTCGTCGGGATGATCTCGATCCAGTAGCCGTCCGGGTCCTCGAGGAAATAGATGCCCATGGAGGGGTTTTCAAAGCAGATGCAGCCCATGGCCTCGTGCCTGGCGTGGGCGGCCTCCATGTCGTCGGTCTGGAAGGCCAGGTGGTACTCCTGCTCGCCCAGATCGTAGGGCTCCGTCCGATCCCGCAGCCAGGTCAGCTCGAGCCGGAAATCCGTGACGCCGTCGCCGAGGAAGACCAGCTTGAAGCTGCCGTCGGCCGCGTTTTTCTCCCGCACCGGCTTGAGGCCGAGCGCCTCGTCGTAGAACTTCAGGCTGCGCTCCAGATCGAAAACGTTGAAATTGAAATGGTTGAATGTATACCGCATGTTCATCACCTCGATCCCATTGTAGCGAAATTCACGCAGATTTGCAAGTGCGCATACGCTGGGGCAGAGGTGATGCGCCATGGAGCGGGAGCTGACGCTCAGCGCCCTCCGTCCCGGCGAGAAGGGCCGCGTGCGCGCGATGCGCGTCAGCGGGCCCGCGCGGCGGCGCCTGCGGGAGCTGGGTCTTGTGGAAGGGGCGGAGCTGCGCTGTCTGGGCCGCAGCCCGCTGGGCGACCCGGCGGCCTACTGTCTGCACGGCGCGGTGCTGGCCCTGCGGGACGCGGACAGCGCCGAAATCACAGTCGAACGGACGGAGGGATGAGATGCGGGAGCATGTGATCGCCCTGGCGGGGCTGCCGAACGTGGGCAAAAGCACGGTTTTCAACCGTCTCACCGGCCTGCACCAGCACACCGGCAACTGGACGGGCAAGACCGTCGGCTCCGCCAGAGGCCGCTTTCGCACCGCGAAGCGGCGCTGCGTGCTGGTCGACGTGCCGGGCAGCTATTCCCTCTCGGCCCGCTCCGAGGAGGAGCGCGTCGCCCGCGACTACCTGCTCTCCGGGGAGCCGGAGGCGATCCTGCTGGTCTGCGACGCGGGACTGTTGGAGCGCAATCTCTTTTTCGCCCTGCAGGTGCTCGCGCTCGGAAAGCCCGTGCTGCTGTGCCTGAACCTGATGGACGAGGCGCGGCGGCGCGGCCTGCGGCTCGATCTTCCTCTGCTCTCCCGTCGGCTGGGCGTGCCGGTGATCGGCCTCACGGCCAGGAGGCGCCGGAGCCGCGCGCAGCTGCTCGGCGCGATCGACGCCCTGCTCGATGCGCCCGAGCCTCCCCGGCCGGTCGAGCTGCCGCCGTCCGACGGTACGCGGGACGCGGAGGACGCCTGTACGGCGGCGCTGGTGCGGCTGTCGGAGGAGCTCTGCCGCGGCGTGGTGCACGGCCCGCGGGAGCCGCTCGCGCGCGATCTGCGCATCGACCGCGTTTTGACCCACCGCGTGCTGGCCTATCCGCTGATGCTGGCGCTGCTCGCGCTGGTGTTCTACCTGACGATCCGCGGGGCGAACGCCCCCTCCGCGCTGCTCTCGCGCCTGCTGTTCTCGCTGGAAGGCCCGCTGCGGACCGCGCTCGGCCGCCTGGGCCTTCCCGACACGCTGTGCGCGCTGCTGAGCGAGGGGGCCTGGCGGACGCTGAGCTGGGTGGTCGCTGTCATGCTGCCGCCGATGGCGATCTTTTTCCCGCTCTTCACGCTGCTGGAGGATATCGGCTACCTGCCGCGCGCGGCCTATAATCTCGACCGCCCCTTTCAGCGCTGCGGGGCCTGCGGCAAGCAGTGTCTCACGATGGCGATGGGCTTCGGCTGCAACGCGGCGGGCGTGACCGGCTGCCGCATCATCGACTCGCGGCGGGAGCGGCTGCTCGCGATCCTGACGAACAGCTTTGTCCCCTGCAACGGGCGCTTCCCGCTGCTGCTGGCGCTGCTGAGCATGTTTTTCGCCGGTCCTTCCGCTTCGCCCCTGCGCTCGGCGCTGGGCCTGACGGGGCTTGTCGTCTTCGCGGTGCTGATGAGCTTTGCGGCGACGAAGCTGCTCTCCGTCACGCTGCTGCGAGGGGAGCCCGGCGCTTTCGTGCTGGAGCTGCCGCCCTACCGCCGCCCGCAGCTCGCTCAGATCCTCGTACGCTCTCTGCTCGATCGGACGCTCCGCATCCTGGGCAGGGCCGCGGCTGTCGCCGCGCCGGCCGGCGCGCTGCTCTGGCTGCTGGCCAATGTACGGGCGGGCGGCATTCCGCTCCTCTCGCGCTGCGCCGCCGCGCTCGACGGCGCGGGCCGCTTCTTCGGTATGGACGGGGCGATCCTGCTCGCCTTCCTGCTCGGCCTGCCCGCCAACGAGACCGTGCTGCCCATCCTGCTGATGATCTACACGGCGCAGGGCAGCCTCGGCGATCCCGGCGCGCTGGCAGATGTGCGTGCGGTCCTGCTGCAAAACGGCTGGCGCGGCGTGACGGCGGCCTGTGTGCTGGTCTTTACCGTCCTGCACTGGCCCTGCTCCACGACGCTGCTGACGATCAAAAAAGAGACCGGCGGCTGGGGCTGGACGGCGCTGGCCGCCGTTCTGCCCACGGCTTTCGGTCTCATGTTCTGCGCGATCCTCGCGCATCTGTGAGCACGTCACAGACGCGCAAAGCAGCCGCGTCTCCCGTCTTCTGAAAACGCGAAGCGGAAATCTACTTCCCCGGGACGCCGACGGGGAGCGCCGGCGCGGCCGCGGCGATGGCGGAAAGCGCATCGTCCATGAGCTTTTCGTCCTCGCTCATCGGGTAGTCGTATTCCCTGCCGCCCGCGACGAGCACCATGCGGAAATAGGCGAAGAATGCCTGTCCGCAGCACATGCGCCCGCGCACCTCCTGCACGCGCACGAAGGCCCGTTCTATTTCCTCGTAGGCGAAGAACCGCGTCTTGAAGCCCTCCCGGTAATAGACGCCGAGCTTCCCCACTCTGAGGCACTTAAAGTCCTGCGCGGCCTCATGGTCCGCGCGGACCTCGGCGCTGTCCACAGGCCCATGGAGGCCCGCAAATCTCTTTTCAGCCATGGATCGTCCTCCTCTTCGATGCTCTGCAAACGTTCTGTCCGAAGTATAGCAGAAATAGCTCTTGCAAGTAAAGCGTTTTCTTCATATAATGAGTACTGCGAATACAACAGCCCCTCAGCCCGGCCCGCGGCCGGACAGCTCCCCGGATGGGGGAGGCTTAATTGAAAGGAGATTCTATGTACTGCACGAGAAAAATTCTGGACGATCTGATCTGGGTCGGTGCGGACGACCGGCGCCTTGTCTGCTTTGAGGGCGTCTACGGCGTGCCCGACGGCGTTTCCTATAACTCCTATCTGCTGCTCGACGAGAAGACCGTGCTCTTTGACACGGTGGACAAGGCCGTTTACGGCGTGTTCCTCGAAAACGTCGCCCATGCGCTGGGCGGAAGGCCGCTGGACTATCTGGTGATCCACCACATGGAGCCCGACCACGCCGCCACGCTGGAGCTGCTGCTGCAGCGCCACCCGGAGACCACCGTGGTCTGCAACGCGAAGATCAAGGCCATGATCGCGCAGTTCTTCCCGATGGCCCTGACCGATCGCTTCCTGCTCGTCAAGGAGGGCGACACGCTCTCCACCGGCAGGCACACGCTCAGCTTCGTGATGGCCCCGATGGTGCACTGGCCCGAGGTCATGATGACCTATGACGCGGCGGACAAGCTCCTCTTCTCCGCCGACGCCTTCGGCACCTTCGGCGCGCTCAACGGCCGCCTCTTCGCCGATGAGACCGATTTCTTCGCCGAGGACGTGGATGAGGCCCGCCGCTACTACACCAACATCGTCGGCAAGTACGGCGCGCAGGTGCAGGCCGTGCTGAAAAAGGCCGCGAAGCTCGACATCGCGTACGTCTGCCCGCTGCACGGCTTCGTCTGGCGCAGCCACTTCGGCGATTTCCTTGAGAAGTACCTGCTCTGGAGCAGCTACACGCCCGAGGAGAAGAGCGTCATGATCGCCTACGCCTCCGTCTACGGCCACACCGAGAACGCGGCCAACATCCTCGCCTGCCGCCTCGCCGAGAAGGGCGTGCGCGTGCGCATGTACGACACCTCCGTCACCCCGGCCAGCTACATCGTCTCCGACGCCTTCCGCTGCAGCCACCTGGTCTTCGCCGC
>CAMJQX010000148.1 GCA_946408145.1 uncultured Clostridia bacterium | reverse complement strand
GACGGCAGCCACTACCACTTCGGCGCGGACGGCAAGTGCGACAACCGCTACTGAGACCTTAGGATCGTGCAGGACTGCAGATAAAAGCATACGCCCGGCCGTGAGGCCGGGCGTATGCTTTTCGCAGAGCGATGCGGACGCGAACGCCCGCGGGATAACATAAAGATCCCCCCGCGCCCACGGGGGGATCAAGAACAGTGCGCGGCAGGAGAATGGAACGGATCAGTCGGAGACGCTCTCCAGCCACTCGGCGACGCTGCTTTCCTTGACGCCGAGACCCTTCGCGATGAAGGCGGCGGTCTCGTTCAGGTTCATGTCGCGCAGGCGGATGTAGTTGCTGGTCTTCGGAGTTTCGGGACCCATGTTGCGGCCCTCGATGTAGCCGCACTCATAGCACATATAGAGATCGATCTTTCTGTGACCGTCCAATACCATTTCGCTTCCGCAGCGGGGACATTTCATGTTTTATACCTCCCGAGGCGGCAGAGCCGCTGATAATAGTGACAGGTTTCGCGTACAACTGGAATATACCATGCGCTTTGTTAAAAGTCAATCAGGTAAGAGCACAAATCGGCGGAACGCCAAGCCTGAAGGCGGACGGGATTCCCCGGATTGACGAAGGCGGCTGCGCTTTGGTATAATCGCTGTGATATTGCAGGCATAAAGGAGCGGAGCATGAGATACATCGAAGTGACCGTGAACACCCCCGCGGAGGAGATCGACCGCCGCTGCGAGGAGATGGCCGCCATGGGCGTGGGCGGATTCGTGATCGAGAACGAGGCGGACTTTCAGGATTTCCTGGAGAACAACCACCAGTACTGGGACTATGTGGACGATGAGCTGGAGCAGAAGTTCGCCGGCATCAGCCGCATCAAGTGTTATCTGACCGACGATGCGGAGGGGCGGAAGGCCCTGCGCGCCATCCGCGCCGCCTACGGCGAGGTCGCCGTCGCCATGGTGGCCGACAGCGACTGGGAGAACAACTGGCGCGAATACTACAAGCCCATCGAGGTGGGGGAGAAGCTGGTCGTCGTCCCCGAGTGGGAGCCGATCCCGGACGACGGGCGCGTACCCCTGCGGCTGGATCCCGGCCTGATCTTCGGCACCGGCAGCCACGCGACGACCCGCATGTGCCTGGCGGCGCTTGAAAGTTATGTAAACCAAAACACGGAGGTCCTGGATCTCGGCTGCGGCAGCGGCATCCTCGGCATCGGCGCGCTGGTGCTGGGAGCGAAGAGCTGTCTCGGCTGCGATATCGACCCCAAGGCCCCGGACGTGGTCATGGCCAACGCCGCGCTCAACGGCATCGGCGCGGACCGTCTCATGGCCTGCGCCGGGGACGTGATCGCCGACGCCTCGCTGCGCCGCCGTTTCGGTACGGGGTACGACCTGGTGCTGGCCAACATCGTGTCCGACGTGATCATCCCGCTTGCACCGCATGTGCCGGGCTTTCTCGCGCCGGACGGCGTCTTCATCACCTCCGGCATCATCGAGGGGCGGCAGGATGAGGTGCGCGCGGCCCTTGAGCGCGCGGGCCTGCGCGTGATCGAGCACCATTGTGAAGAGGAATGGCACCAGTTCACCGCGGTTTTGAAATAAGCAGATCATCACATAAACAGCGGGGCGGCCGGAAGGCCGCCCCGCTGTTTGCGTCTGAAAAATGAAAACTACTTCCCGTAGACGTCGTTCGTGTCCAGAAGCAGCACGTCGAACTCCAGCTCCTCACCGTCGCGCCAGATGTCGAAATGCAGCTTGTCGCCCACCTTGAACTGATTCTTGATCTGATTGACCTCGTCGGTGGTGGTAACGGGCGTGCCGTTGACCGCGGTCAGGATGTCGCCGGGGAGGATGCCCTGCGTCTCGGCGTCGGAGCCCTTGGTCACCGCCGTGATATACAGGCCGTCGGGCAGGTCGTATTCCTCCTTCGCGTTGTCGGGGATGGCGCCGACGGTGATGCCGATGGAGGGCCGCCCGCGGACTTCGCCGTCCTTGACCAGCGCGTTGACTACGCCGCGCACGGTGGAGGAGGGGATCGCAAAGCCGATGCCCTCGATGCTGGAATAGGAGGACATCATCTTCATGTTGGTCACGCCCACCATCTGCCCGTACATGTTGAACAGCGCGCCGCCGGAGTTGCCCTCGTTGAGGGCGGTGTTCGTCTGCAGCAGGGTCATGCTGCGGCCGTTATACTGTACGCCTCGCTCGATGGCGGAGATGATGCCGTCGGTCAGCGTGTTGCGGAAGTCCTCACCCAGCGGGTTGCCGATGGCGGCGACCCGGTCGCCCACGCGCAGGGTCGAGCTGTCGCCGAGCTCGACGACGGGCAGGCCCTTCGCCTCGATCTTCAGCAGCGCAATGTCGCTGATGGTGTCGGCGCCGACCAGCTTCGCCTCGTATACCTGATCGTTATAGAGCGTGACGGTGGCACGGTCGCAGCCCTCGATCACGTGGGTGTTGGTCAGGATCAGCCCGTCCGAACTCAGGATCACGCCGGTGCCCCAGTTGTAGCCGACCATACGGTTTTCGTAGCCGGAGATCGCGACGATGGAGCGGCTGCAGCGCTCGTAGAGCTCCTGCAGCGTCAACTCCTCGCCCTCGGCGGAGACGAGCTCCTGCTCGTAGGCGACGGGCAGATCGGCCCGCTCAATGTGGATCTCGGCCACGTCCGTCGTGGTGCTCTCATAGAAGCTTTCAAAAAACTGGGCGGGGTCGGAGGGCATCTCCTCCTGCGTGCTCGGAGTGTGCGTGGGCAGCGTGATCTGCGGATCGCTCTGACCCTTGCCGCCGAAGTACAGGGAGCTCGCAGCGATTAGGGCCAGCAGCACGCACACGGCGCCCGTGATGCGCAGCGGCGTCCAGCCCTTCTTCCGCTTCTTCGCCGGAACGGATTCGGAGGCCGCCTTCTGCGGCCCGTCCTCCGTCACATACCAGTCGGCTTTGTTTTCATACCATTCGTTGTTGCTCATTTTTATCCCTCTGTTTCGTGCTCTCCGCGAGGGGAAGCGTGAATACGAATTCCGTCATGCCGTCTTCACTTTTGACGGCAATGTCCTCGTCATGGCTGTTGATGATCGTCTTGACCAGATAGAGCCCCAGCCCCACGCCCTCCTTGTCGAGGCTGCGGGAGCGGTCGGACTTGTGGAAGCGGTCGAAGATAAAGGGCAGGTCGTCCGGCGGGATGGTCTCGCCGAAGTCCTTGATGGACACGTAGGCCTTGCCGTTGTCCTTGTACAGCTTCAGAATCAGGCAGCTGTCGGGCGCGGCGAACTTGACGGCGTTGTCGAGCAGGTTGTAGATGACCTGCGTGATGGCGTCCTTGTCGGCCCAGACCAAAATCGGGTTGTCGGGCAGCTGGGGATCCACGTCCAGATTCTTTTTCGTCGCGCGGGCCTCGAAGCTCAGCAGGGTCTGCACGATCAGCTCGGAGATGTCGAACACGCTGCGGCGGCTCAGATCCGCCGCCCTGGCGCGTGCCTGCGAGACGCCGAGCATTTCTTTGACCAGGCGGGAGAGGCGGCGCGTCTCGTCGCGGATGGAGATCAGATACTTCCGCTCGTCCTCCGGCGGGATCGTGCCGTCCAAAATACCGTCGGCAAAGCCGGCGATCGTGGTCATGGGCGTGCGCAGCTCGTGGGAGATGTTGCCGATGAACTCGCTGCGCCGTTTTTCGGATTGCTCGAGGGAGTCGGCCATCTTGTTGAAGGAGTCAATCAGCGCGCCCATCTCGTCGGTGGGGTCCTCCGTCTGCCGGACGCGGACGGAAAAATCGCCGCGCGCAAACTTGCGGGAGGCGGCTGCCATCTCGTCGAGAGGCTTTGCCATGTGGCGGGAGTAGATCAGCGTGACCAGCAGCGCCGCGAAGAACACGCCGACGCCGACGACGGTCGCGATCATCAGGAAGGTCGACCAGGCGTCGAGCATCTTGTCCACCTGATTGGAGACAAAGGCGTAGCCGAGCAGCGTCCCGTCCCCCGGCGTGACGATGGGCATCGCGGCCACATAGCGGCGGCTGTGGTACAGCCCGCCCAGGTCGGTCAGCTGGTCGTAGGGCCCCGCGCCGATCTGCGCGATCATTTCTTCCGGGAGCTGCTGGCCCATGTGCTCGCACACGGGCGTGCGGTCGGAGCAGCTGACGATCACGCCCGCGTCGTCCGCGATGAAAACGTGGTCGCCGGTGGACTGGCCGATCGAGCTGATCGACATGCGCAGCACCCAGCTGGAGAGCGAATCGTCCCGCGCGATGGCGGCCGCCGTGCGGGCGACCTCCCGCGCGCTGTTCTCCATGCCCCGGCGGTAGTCGCTGATAACGTAGCTGCGGCCGATGCCCACAAAGGCCACCGCAATGATCAGGAAGCTGATGAACACCAGCAGCGCCGTTGCGATGAAGTTTCTGAGGAAGATACTTTTCATCGCTCAGTCAAGCAGCTCGAACTTATACCCAACGCCCCAGACGGTCTTGAGGCTCCATTTGTCGCTCACACCCTCCAGCTTCTCGCGCAGGCGCTTGACGTGCACGTCGACCGTGCGGGAGTCGCCGAAGTAGTCGAAGCCCCAGACCTCGTCGAGCAGCTGATTGCGGGTGAAG
>CAMJQX010000147.1 GCA_946408145.1 uncultured Clostridia bacterium | reverse complement strand
CGGCCAGCTACATCGTCTCCGACGCCTTCCGCTGCAGCCACCTGGTCTTCGCCGCGACGACCTACAACGCCGGCGTGTTCGTGACCATGGAGAACCTGCTGCACGATCTGGCGGCCCACAACCTGCAGAACCGCACCGTCGCCGTCATCGAGAACGGCTCCTGGGCCCCCACCAGCGGCAAGCTCATGCGCGAGCTCCTGGCCCCCTGCAAGAACCTCACGTACATTGCCGACAATGTGACGCTCAAGTCCGCGCTGGCCCCCGGCCAGGAGGCGCAGCTCGAAGCGCTGGCCCAGGCCTTCGCCGACGAGCTGAACCCGGCCCCCGCGCCCGTTGAGGCGGCGGCGCCCGCCGTGCCCGCCGCCGGCGAGTACAAGGCGGAGCTCGTGAACACCAAGGCCTTCAACAAGCTCTCCTACGGCGTCGAGGTGCTGACCACCGCCGTCGACGGGAGGGACTACGGCTGCATCATCAACTCCGCCTCCCAGGCCGCCTCCGGTGATCCGAAGAAGCTCACGATCTCCGTCATCTCCAGGAACTACACCTGCGACATGATCCGCAGGTCCGGCCGCTTCAACATCTCCATCCTGACCGAGGAGGCCCCCTACAGCCTGTTCCAGCGCTTTGGCTTTCAGTCCGGCCGCGAGGTGGACAAGTTCGCCGATGTGGCTTGGACCGAGCGGACCGGAAACGGCATCCGCTACATCCCCGAATATACCAACGCGGTCCTCTCCTGCGAGGTCACGGAGGTGCTCGAGGTCGGCCCCTCCACGCTGTTCGTGGCAAACGTCGTCGAGGCGAAGGTGCTCTCTTCCGCCCCCTCCGCCACCTACAGCTACTACCACGCCCACATCAAGCCCAAGAAGAATCCCGCGCCCGAGCAGAAGGAGTGCTGGGTCTGCAAGGTCTGCGGCTACGTCTACGAGGGCGCGGAGCTGCCCGACGACTTCGTCTGCCCGCTGTGCAAGCACGGCAAGGAGGACTTCGAGCACGTCGTGCCCGAGAGCAAAAAGAAGCAGAAGGGCTGGGTCTGCAAGATCTGCGGCCACTTCGAGCCCTGCGAGGGCGAGCTGCCCGCGGATTACGCCTGCCCGCTGTGCAAGCACGGCCGGGAGGACTTCGAGCCCGCGGAGCAGTAACGCAGTTTTCCGTTTGTAGTTTTTAGAACAACAGCCCCCGGAAATTGCTTCCGGGGGCTGCTTTTTTGTCGGTTTTTCAGCTTTGCAATATCCAGTCGCGCAGGGCCTCCGGGCTGTCGAAGATCCGTTCCGCGCCGGCGGCCTCCAGCTCCTCGACGCTGCGAAAGCCCCAGCTGACCGAGGCGCAGTCGATCCCGGCGTTTCGCGCGGTCAGCACGTCGACCTCCGAGTCGCCCACGTAGAGACAGCGCGCCTTGTCCAGCCCGAGCCGCTCGGCGGAGACCTCGATCATGTCCGGCCAGGGCTTGCGCCGCACCTGCGCGGTCTCGCCCACGGCCAGATCCAGCAGGCCCGCGAAATGCTGCTCCGCGAGCTTCCGCACCGACGCGTCCGGCTTGTTGGAGATGATGACCAGCCGCAGCCCCGCCGCGCGCAGATCGCGCATCAGCTCCGGGACGCCCGGGTAGGGGCGGGTCTTGATGCTGCAGTGGGCGTCGTAATAGGGCTTGTACCAGTCCAGCACCTCAAGCCGCAGGTCCTCCGGCGTGCCCGCGGGCATCGCCAGCTCCACATAGCGGGCAGAGCCGTTTCCCACATAGGCGCGCGCCTGATCCAGGCGGATCTCCGGCATGCCGAAGTGCCGCAGCGCCGCGTTCATCGAGTCGGCCAGATCCTCCAGCGTGTAGAGCACCGTCCCGTCCATATCCAGCAGGATCGCGTCGTATCGCATGGTAAACCTCCATAGGGAATCCGGGTCGCCGAGCGGCCCGGATCGTTATCTGTGTTTTGCTTCATGATCGGAGCCGCCTGCCGCCAGCAGCGCCGGCAGCTCGTCGATGCGGCGGATGCGCGGGATCTCCGGCGGGAGCACAGCCTCCTCGCCCTCGCGCTGCAGCCAGACGGCCCGCAGCCCGGCGTCGAGCGCGGGCAGCACGTCCCGCTCCGGGTCGTCCCCCACGAAGAGACATTCCTCCGGACGGCAGCCCGCCTTCTCCACGCAGCAGTCGAAGAGGCGGCGGTCCGGCTTCTCGGCGCTGACCTCCTCGCTGCACACGAGGAAATCCACCAGCTCCAGCAGGCCCAGCAGCTCCAGCTTGGTATACTGCTGCGAGGCGGTCATGTTCGTGCCCACGCCGATGCGCAGGCCCTGCTTTCGCAATTCGAGTAACGTCTCCCGCGTGCCGGGCTCCGGCTTTACCTCCGCGAAGAAGCTGTCCCAATAGCAGCGCTCCATCCGCGGAGCGTGGAAGATCGGCAGGCCGCGCTTCTCCAGCATCAGCTGATAGCGGATCAGGCGGTTGTGGATCGCCGCGGCGTTCTCCCCCGCGCGGGAGCGCAGGAGGCGGTCGCCCTCCCGATGGAGGGCGGCCAGGTCCTCCGGCCCGATGCCCAGCATATCGCGGGCATAGTCCGTGAGCGCCCGAAAGCCCGCGTGGTGCGCGGGCCAGTAGGCGTAGAGCGTGTTGTCCAGATCGAAAATAACGGCATTCATCATATGTTTACTATAGCAGAAACCCGCCGCGCATGCAATCGGATTCTTCCCGCCCTTGCAAAGCGCCCGCGGGCGGGATATAATGACTGTATGATGGCAAAAAGCCAGAGATGATATCTTCGGGAGGATGCACTATGCTGGAAGAACTCAAGCGCAAGGTATACGAGGCGAATATGGAGCTGCCCCGCCGCGGGCTGGTCACCTACACCTGGGGCAACGTCAGCGGCATCGACCGGGAGAGCGGTCTTTTCGTTATCAAGCCCTCCGGCGTGGAGTATGAGGAGCTGCGGCCCGAGGACATGGTGGTCATGGATCTCGAGGGCAAGCGCGTCGAGGGCGAGCTGAACCCCTCCTCCGACACGAAGACCCATCTGGTGCTCTACAAGGCCTTCCCGACGATCGGCGGCATCGTCCACACCCACAGCCCCTACGCGGTGGGCTGGGCCCAGGCCGGGGAGGACATCCCCTGTTACGGCACCACGCACGCCGACTATTTCTACGGCCCGGTCCCCTGCGCCCGCCATCTGAGCAAGGCGGAGCTGGACGAGGATTACGAGCTCAACACGGGCAGGATCATCGTCGAGACCTTCCGTGAGCGCGGGATCGACCCCGTCTCCGTGCCCGCGGTGATCTGTCACAGCCACGGGCCCTTCACCTGGGGCAAGGACGCGGCGCAGGCCGTCTACCACGCGGTGGTGCTGGAGGAGGTCGCCAAAATGGCGCTCTTCACGCGGCAGATCAGTCCCGCCGCGGCGCCCGCTCCGCAGCGCATCGTGGAGAAGCACTACCAGCGCAAGCACGGCAAGCACGCCTACTACGGGCAGGCGAAGCGGTAATGCTCCTGTAATAGAACGAGGGGATGCGGGAGCATCCCCTCGTTCAATTCCCGGAATCGGTTTCGGCCTGCGGAACAGGATAAAAGATCAGGTTCATGTCGGCCTGGCCCGAGATGCCGGGCACCGTCTCCGTGAAGCTGTACTGCCACATGTCCACCTCATAATAGAAGCTGGGGTAGCCCATTTCCGGCAGCGCGAACCACCACACATAGTCTTTCATGCGCGTCAGGTCGAAGCCGTAATAGCCGAGGTGGCGGTTGAAGTAGATGCCGGGCGTATAGCCGCCGCGCCGGATCGTCTCGCAGAAGGCCACCGCGCAGTCGGAGAGCGTCGCGGAATTCCAGTCGTTGGTGCGGGCGTTCTCGACGCCCTCCACCTTCTCCCAGTCGAAGATCACCGGCAGGGTGAC
Source organism: uncultured Clostridia bacterium (assembly GCA_946408145.1). The sequence continues at coordinate 730 of CAMJQX010000147.1, read as the reverse complement.
GCGGTAGCCGTCCAGCCGCTCCATGACGAAGCGCGCCTCCTCCATGGCCTCCTGCACGTTCACGGCCTGGGAGAAGAAATAGACGCCGACCTGCAGGCCGCTACGCAGCGCGCCCTCGATGTTGCGCTTGAACCAGGGGTCCTCGAACAGGCCGCCCTCTGTCCAGCCGCGGCGCCCCACGCGGATCATCGCGAAGTCCACGCCCGAGGCGGCGACCTGATCCCAGTCCACCTCGTACTGGTGCTCGGACACGTCCACGCCGCGGATGGTGGTGTAGCGGTCGCCCATATAGCTCAGATGGCCGTTGATCTCGCGGAAGTCCTCCCGCGTCAGGGTGCTGGCGGGGATGCCCTCCAGCGGGGTCATCCACACCCAGTCAAAGCCGTCGTAGACGTAGACCTGCCCGGCGTGCGGATCCGCAGGCTCCTTCGGCCTGCCGGAGAAGAGCCGCCCCACGATCAGAGCGACGAGGCCGATCAGCACCAGCAGCAGCACCGCAAGACCCACTCGATATCGTACCGCAGTTTTCATAGAGATCCTCGTAATCGCTTGTTGATTCGACAGAATTGTAGCATATCCGCGGCCTCTTTTCAATCCGTGAGCGGGCGGCAAAAAAATGAAAATTGGTGTTGACAAACAAGGGGCGATTTGCTATTATAGTCGAGCCGGTTAAATGCTGGTGTAGCTCAGTCGGTAGAGCAGCTGATTTGTAATCAGCAGGTCGGGGGTT
>CAMJQX010000146.1 GCA_946408145.1 uncultured Clostridia bacterium | reverse complement strand
CACGGCAAGATCAAGATCGTCTGCCGCAAATGCGGCAATTCCTTCACGGGGAAATCGTAAATGTTCGGCTATCTGGTGGCGGATACCGGCGCGCTGACCGAGGAACAATTCGCGCGCTACCGCGCCTGTTACTGCGGCCTCTGCAGGAGCATCCGCGAGCGGCACGGGCAGCAGGCCGGCCTCTCGCTGACCTATGACATGGCCTTCCTCGTGCTGCTGCTCTCCTCGCTCTACGAGCCGGAGGAGCGGGAAGGGGAGGGCACCTGCATGCCCCATCCCGTCAAGGCGCGGGACTACTGGCAGAATGAGATCACGGCCTACGCCGCGGATCTGAACACCGCCCTCGCCTATCTCAAATGCCTGGACGACTGGGAGGACGACGGGAATCTCGGCGCGCTGGCGGAGGCAAAGCTCCTGGAAAAGAGCTTTCGCGAGACGGAGGCAAACTGGCCGCGCCAGTGTGAGGCGATCCGCCGCTCGCTCGATGCGCTTCATGCGCTCGAGAAGGACCGGATCGAGGACGCGGACGCCGCCGCGGCGAGCTTCGGCGAGCTGATGGCGGAGCTCATGGTCTGGCGGGAGGACCGCTGGGCACAGGATCTGCGTGCGCTCGGCCACAGCCTCGGGCGTTTTCTCTACGTCATGGACGCCTGCATGGATCTGGACGCGGACACGCGCCGCAATCGCTACAATCCCTTCCGGCGCTTCTACGGTCTGCCCGACAACGAGCGGCGCTTCCGGGACATCCTCGAAATGATCCTGGGCGAATGCCTGTATGCGTTTGACCGCCTGCCCCTGGTACAGGACGTGCAGCTGTTGAAAAACATCCTCTGCGCCGGACTCTGGCAGCAGTTCGATCAGAAATACAAAACCAATGCGAAAAGGGGAAGCCCAGATGGTGCAGGACCCGTATAAAGTCCTCGGCGTGTCGCCTGACGCCTCCGATGAGGAGATCAAGAAGGCCTACCGGGATCTGACAAAAAAATACCATCCGGACCTGAACCCCGGGGACGCCAAGGCCGCCGAGAAGATGAACGACATCAACGCCGCCTACGACGCCATCAAGAACGGCACCGCCCAGCAGGGCTACGGCACGGGCTCGGCGTATCAGCAGGCCTACCAGCAGTACAGCCAGCAGGCGGGCTACGGCTGGGGAGGCGGCGGTTATACCGGCTGGGACAACTGGTACACCGGCGCCTATCAGCAGCAGTACCAGCAGACCGAGCGCAGCGAGTACACCGCCGCGCGCAGCTTCATCCGCAACGGCCTTTACCGCGAGGCGCTCAACGCGCTCTCCGGCGTGCCCGTCGAGGAGCGGGACGGCAGATGGTACTACCTCAGCGCCGTCGCCAACATGTACGCCGGCAACAAGATCGCGGCGCTCGAGCATGCCAAGCGGGCCGCCTCCATCGAGCCGGACAATGAGGAATACCAGCGCCTGGTGCAGATGCTGCAGCAGGGAGGGGACTTCTACCGCGGCTATCAGCAGGAATACCGCGGCGGGCTGGGCATCAACCGGCTGTGTATGACGATGTGCCTGGCCAACATGTGCCTCGGCCCCATGTGCGGCTACCGCTTCATCTGCTGCTGAGATCAATAAAAAAGCGGACGGTCATCGACCGTCCGCTTTTCACGCAAACAGCTCCTTCACACACCGTTCGGTATAGGCCGTCAGCGCGTCGAAATCGACGTAGGGCTTATATACCGCCTCGAGCGCGTCGTGCAGCTCCTTGGCCAGTCGGAGCTTTTCGTAGGCCTCGGCGTAGAGCGCGCGGTATTCCGCCGTGAGGCGCAGCACCTCTTCCCGATCCTTTTCTCCCATCGGCAGCTTTACGAAGCGGCCAAGGTTTACATAATCCGAGTCGACGCCGAAATGCCGCGGCTCGACGACATGCGGCGCGGTGCCGTCCACCCAGGCCTGATGCAGCGCGGGGATGAATACGCCGTCGAGCGAATCCGGATCGCCGGAGCAGAGAACATAGTGCACGTCCAGCCCACGCGCCTCGGCCGCCTCGCCGACGGCGCGCATAAAGGAGGATTTGCCGGTCCCCGGCCCGCCCTTGATGATGTGCAGAAAAGCGCCTTCCTCCGGCGGAAAGCCGTCGTATAGCGAAACGAAGCCCCGGCAGGAATTCCCGCCGAGAAAACAGGTCTGTTTCATAGTCCGCCTCCCGATTGACAAGCAAATATCTTCCCCCTATAATATGCGCGGAAAGGCGTGATCATGATGTACGACTATATCCTGTTCGATTTCGACGGTACGGTGTACGATACGGTGGAGGGCATCACAAAGTCGGTGCGCTACGCGCTCAACAAACACGGCTGGGACGCGGAGCTTGAAGAACTGCGCTGCTTCGCCGGGCCGCCGCTTGACGAGATGTTCATGGAAAAATACGGCGTGACCCGCGAAATGGGCCTGCAGCTGACGGAGGAATTCCGCGAGCGATATAAGCCCGTCGGGGTCTACGAATCCCGACCCTTTGAGGGCATCGGCGAGCTGCTGACCGCCCTGCGCGCGGCGGGGAAGAAGACGGCTGTTGCCACCTCCAAGCCGCAGTATCTGGCGGAGCATCTGCTGGAGCGCTCCGGTCTGCGCCTGCTGTTCGACGTCGTCTGCGGCTCGGAGCCGACGGGCGGCGGCAACGCCAAGTGGCAGGTGACGGAGCGGGCGCTGAACGCGCTCGGCGCGGAAAAGGGGCGCAGCGTCCTCATCGGCGACACCAAATGGGACGTGGAGGGCGCCAAACGCGTCGGCATCCCCTGCATCGGCGTGCGCTACGGCTACGCCGCGCCCGGCGAGATGGAGGCGGCCGGCGCGATCGCCATGGCGGAGGACACAAAAGAGCTGCTGTCACTGTTGTTGAAGGAATAAACGAAAGGCGCCCGCCCGGGCGCCTTTGAGACTGTAGGCAAAGTATGTTCCTGTCATTGCGAACCAGTGACCGATGTCTGCGTTTTTGCCAAGGCAAAAAGCGGTGTGGCAATCCGTATCCCTCGAAGCCATTGTATTCCAAGGGTTTTAGATAGAACGGATCGCCACGCCAGTGTTGCGACACTGGCTCGCGATGACAGACTTTGGGGTTTGTCTACACTTTGAAAGGCGCCCGGTCGGGCGCCTTTCATGTCTCAATGTCAATGACGATCGTTTGCAAACCCTGGCGCTGCGCGTAGAGGAGAGTGCTCTGCGTGCCGCCGGGGAAACCGGTATAGCAGGCCAGCAGCAGGGAGGCGTGCTCCACCATGTAGCGGTTGCGCTTGCGCATGCAGTCGGGCGTGTAGTGGATCTGCAGCACCGTGACCCTGTCGCAGCGGTCGAGAAGGCTGTTGTAGCGCTGCCGCAGCGCGGACGGCCACTTGTCCGGCTGCGTGCCGCAGGGGATCACGGCCTCGAGCGTCACGTCGGGGCGGCTGTCGCGCAGGGCGAGCACCGCCTCAGCAAAATACATGTCGCAGCCGATGGCCATGCCGCAGAGAAAATGCCGCCATCCGGCCTCGTAAACGCCCTCCAGCCGGGCGGCCAGCTCCAGCTTCAGCGCCAGACAGCGCGGGTCGCTCTCGTTCGCGCCCCAGGGAAGAGACTGCGGCCTGTGGCCGGTGAAGCAGCAGGTGATCGCTTGCTCGTCCATAACGGCTCCTTCGTCTTCGATGATATTGAGAGTATAATCTTTTCCGGAGGACTTGTCAAAAGCAAATGACAGTGCTATAATGAACGCGTCTTCAGGGCAGGGTGAAATTCCCGACCGGCGGTATAGTCCGCGACCTCCTTTCGAGGAGCTGATTCGGTGCAACTCCGAAACCGACAGTATAGTCTGGATGGAAGAAGACGGGGAAATCATATATTCCTGTCCTTCCTTTCACTGCGCCCGAAGCACAAGCTTCGGGACTATTTTTTTGAGGAGGATGTCCTATGCAAAAACAGAGAATGTCAACAAAATACATGGCTTCTGTTGCCATGTTCACGGCAGTTTCCTATGTTGCCGTGCTTCTGGCCAAAGTGATTCCCAATGTGGCCGGTTTCTTGAGCTATGAGCCAAAAGATACGGTGATTCTCATAGCGAGCTTTATCTTTGGGCCCCTGACCGGCGTGATCATCTCTATCATTGTATCCTTTATCGAGATGATTACGATCAGCACAACCGGACCCTATGGCTTCCTGATGAATGTGGTTTCGACCTGCGCATTTGTTGTTCCGGCAGCATGGATGTACAAGAGAGATCATTCCCAGAAGGGGGCACTGATCGGTCTGGGTCTTGGTGTTGTCACGATGGCTGCGGCTATGATAATCTGGAATTATGTGATTACGCCTTTTTACATGGGCGTCCCGCGCGAGGTTGTTGCCGGGATGCTCGCTTCCGTGTTTCTGCCCTTCAACCTTGTAAAAGGAGGGATCAATGCATCCCTTACCCTGCTGCTCTATAAGCCGATTGTCGGTGCGCTTCGAAAAACCGGACTTGTTGAGCCGACAAAAAGCGGCCAGAAGAGCAAATTCAGCCTGGGCTTCCTGCTGTTTTCCCTTGCTGTGTTTGTGACATTTGTCCTCCTGTTCCTGGTTCTGGTCGGCAAGATTTAAGAAAACGGATCAGCCGCTGACAGCTGAGCGTGAGGTTGAAGGCCTCGCTGAAATACAGCAGCGCCAGATAGGCTGAGAGGCCGTAACGCGGCAGAA
>CAMJQX010000145.1 GCA_946408145.1 uncultured Clostridia bacterium | reverse complement strand
GGCTGGACGACCTTCTCCGACGCCTTCACCTTCGCGCTGCTGATCGTGATCCTGCTTGTGAAACCCACCGGCCTCTTCGGCGAAAAGGCCACGGACAAGGTGTGAGGGCATGGCTATGGAACTGAGAAAGAATACGAAAAAAGACGGCCTTCTTACCGCCGCCGCCCTGATCCTGCTGTTTGCCGTGCTGCTGACGATGGAGCTGACGATGAAGAGCACCTCCATTCTGTTCACGGTGCTGAAAAAGGGCGTCATCTACGCGCTCGTCGCGGTCTCCATGAACCTGCTCAACGGCTTCACGGGCCTGTTTTCTCTCGGGCAGGCGGGCTTCATGCTCATCGGCGCCTATACCTACGCGATCCTCACGATGCCCGTCGCCGTGAAGCTCTCGGATTCGGTCTACAAGTATTACGACTGCGCGATCGGCTTCGAGCTAGGCATCCTCCCCTCGCTGATCCTTGCGGGCCTGATCGCGGCCTTTTTCGCGGCGCTGATCGGCCTGCCCGTCCTGCGCCTGAAGAGCGACTACCTCGCGATCGCCACGCTCGGCTTCGCGGAGATCCTGCGCGCCTTTTTCCAGTGGGACGCCATGGGCCCCGTCACCAACGGCGCCAACGTCATGCGCCAGTACAAGGACCTGACCAAGCTCCGCATCCCCTTTACGGACATCCGCTTCCCGCCGACGCTCTTCTGCTTCCTGGTCTCGGGCGTCTGCATCGCGATCATCGTCCTGCTCATCAACTCCTCCTACGGACGCGCCTTCAAGGCGATCCGGGACGACGAGATCGCTGCCGAGGCCATGGGCATCAACCTCTTCAAGCACAAGGAGATGAGCTTTGTCATCAGCTCCTTCTTCGCGGGGATCTCCGGCGCGCTGCTCGCCATGTTCCAGTACACGGTGCAGGCCGCGCAGTTCAAGTCGGCCATGACCTATGAGATCCTGCTCATCGTGGTCATCGGCGGCATCGGCTCCGTCACCGGCTCGTGCATCGCGTCCTTCCTCTTCATCGCCTGCAACGAGTGGTGGCTGCGCTTCCTGGACGAATCCTCCAACAACATCCTCGGCCTCAACATCCTGCGCTCCGGCTTCCGCAAGGTCGTCTTTTCGATCGTGATCATGATCATCGTGCTCTTCTTCTCCAAGGGCATCATGGGCGAGCGGGAGTTCTCCTGGGAGCGTCTGCGCGCCTTCTTCCGGGACCCCTTCGGCCTGCGGGCGCGGCGCGCGAAGAAGGCCGCATCCGGCGGGGAGGTGAACGGCAATGGCTGAGAACGTACTTCGTTTGGAGGATGTGACGATGCAGTTCGGCGGCGTCGTCGCCGTCAACAACCTCTCGCTGGAGGTCGACCGCGGGGAGATCGTCGCCCTGATCGGGCCGAACGGCGCCGGCAAGACCACCGCCTTCAACTGCATCACCGGCGTCTACGAGCCGACCAACGGCCAGGTCTTCTTCGAGGACAGGCTGATCGTCGCCAATCACCCGCGCGGCAAGATGAAGAAGAACTACCAGGGGATGAACTCGGAGAAGTATCTGCGCACGAAGACCATCGACCCGACGCCCGACCAGATCACGAAGCTCGGCATCGCGCGCACCTTCCAGAACATCCGCCTCTGGAAGAGCATGACCGTGTTCGACAACGTCCTCACGGCCAAGCACATGCGCGCCAGACACAACGTCTTCACCGCGACCTTCCGGCTCAGCGCCGCGGAGGAGCGGCGCATGCGCGAGGAGACGCTCGCGCTGCTGGAGGAACAGAATCTGGCGCAGTTCAGAGATGAGCTCGCGACCTCGCTGCCCTACGGCCTGCAGCGCCGTCTGGAGATCGCCCGCGCCCTCGCCACCGAGCCGAAGCTCCTTCTGCTCGACGAGCCGGCCGCCGGCATGAACCCGCAGGAGACCGAGGATCTCGGCCGCTTCATCGTGCAGATCAAGGAGAAATACGATCTCACGATCTTCATGATCGAGCACCACATGGATCTCGTCATGAAGTTCTCCGACCGCATCTACGTCATTGATTTCGGCAAACTGATCGCAAAGGGCACGCCCGCGGAGATCCAGGCGAACCCGCAGGTGATCGAGGCCTATCTGGGGGTGGCTGAGGATGAATGAACCGATCCTGTCGATCCGCGACCTGAAGGTCAATTACGGCGGCATCGAGGCCGTCAAGGGCATCTCCTTCGACGTGCGGGAGGGGAGCATCGTCACGCTGATCGGCGCGAACGGCGCGGGCAAGAGCTCGACGCTGCGCGCGATCGCGGGGCTGGTCAGACCGGCCTCCGGCAGCATCGTCTTCCGCGGTGACAACATCGCCAACATGGACACCAGCGTCATCGTCCGCAAGGGCATCACGCTGGTGCCGGAGGGCAGGCGCATCTTCCCCGACCTGACCGTGCTGGAGAACCTGCGCGTCGGCGCCTATCTGCGCGGCGACGACATCAGCGAGGACATCAACTGGGTCTACGACCTCTTCCCGCGCCTCAAGGATCGGTCCTGGCAGGCGGGCGGCACGCTCTCCGGCGGCGAGCAGCAGATGCTGGCCGTGGCGAGGGCGCTGATGAGCCGGCCGAAGCTCATCATGATGGACGAGCCCTCCCTGGGCCTCGCGCCGCTGGTCGTCAAGGGCATCTTCGACATCATCCGCGAGATCAACGCCCAGGGCGTCACGGTGCTGCTGATCGAGCAGAACGCGAACATGGCGCTCAAGACCGCGGACTACGCCTATGTGCTGGAGACCGGCCGCATCGGCCTGTCCGGCACCGGGCGCGAGCTGCTCGCCGACGAGAACGTCAAGCGCGCCTACCTCGGCAGCTGAAAATCTAAACACACCCTAACAAAAAGCCGTCCGCGGAGCGGACGGCTTTTTGCCCCCGTGACCCGTCGAAAGCGCGGCCCGGCCTTGACCGGGCGGGGAAAAGAGGGTACACTGCAAACGGATACACAGCGCGAAAAGAAGCGGGGACATGAGAGATCCGAAGCGATCCGAGGGCCGCCCGCCCTGCGCGCAGGAGGGGTAAAATGAACAGACGGATCCTGTGCTTCGGCGATTCCAACACCTGGGGCTTTGACCCGCGCGACCCGATCGAGAGCCGCTACCCGCCGGAATCCCGCTGGCCCGATCTGCTGGCGGAGGCCACCGGCTGGGAAGTGATCAACATGGGGCTCAACGGCAGGACGATTCCGCACAGGAAGAGCGAGCTCGGCGACGCGCTCTCCCGGATCCGCAGAGAGCTCCCGCTCGACTGCCTGATCCTCATGCTCGGCTCGAACGACGCGCTGACGATGGACTCCCCTTCCCCGGACGCCGTTGCGCGGCGGATGGATGCGTTTCTGAGCGCTCTGCGGCAGGAGTTCCCCGAGCTGCCCATCCTGCTCGTCTCCCCGCCGCCGGTCGAGATCCCGCTCGCCCATGTGCAGGAGCTGTTTCGCGAGCTGATCCCGAAGTACCGGGCGCTGGCTTCCGGGCACAGGACCTGTTTCGCCTCGGCGCCCTCCTGGCAGCTCCCGCTCTCATCCGACTGGGTGCATTTCTCCCCCGAGGCGCATCAGATCTTTGCCCAGAAGGTGAAAGAATGCCTGCAGGATCTGCTCTGAGCGCCGCATGCTTGAAAAACGCCCGCTTTTGTGGTAGGGTATCGATAAACAGACCGCTGCCGTCTCCGCGCCGCGGCGGAAAGAAAGACGAGGAACAGCCATGACGATCATTGTGACCGGCGGCGCCGGCTTTATCGGCTCCAACTTCATATTCTTCACGCTCCGCGAGCATCCGGAGGACCGGATCATCTGCCTGGACAAGCTGACCTATGCGGGCAATCTCTCCACGCTCGCCCCGGTGCTGGAGCAGCCGAACTTCCGCTTCGTAAAGATGGACATCTGCGACCGCGACGGCGTCTACGGCCTGTTTGAAGAGGAGCGGCCGGATCTCGTGATCAACTTCGCGGCCGAGAGCCACGTGGACCGCTCGATCGCGGATCCCTCCATCTTCCTGCAGACGAACGTCATCGGCACCTCGGTGCTGATGGACGCCTGCCGGAAATACGGCAAGCTGCGCTTTCATCAGGTGAGCACCGACGAGGTCTACGGCGACCTGCCGCTGGATCGCCCGGATCTCCTCTTCACCGAGGAGACGCCGATCTGCACCAGCTCGCCCTATTCCAGCTCCAAGGCCGGGGCCGATCTGCTGGTGCACGCCTATCAGCGTACCTACGGCCTGCCGACGACGATCAGCCGCTGCTCCAACAACTACGGGCCCTATCAGTTTCCGGAGAAGCTGATCCCGCTGATGATCAACAACTGCCTGCAGGAAAAAAAGCTGCCCGTCTACGGGCAGGGGCTGAATGTGCGCGACTGGCTGTATGTGGAGGATCACTGCAGGGCCATCGACCTTGTCGTGCGCGAGGGGCGCATCGGGCAGGTGTACAACATCGGCGGTCACAACGAGATGCGCAACATCGACATCGTCCGGCTCATCGTCCACGAGCTCGGCAAGAGCGAGGAGCTGATCAGCTATGTGACCGACCGCCAGGGCCATGATCTGCGCTACGCCATCGACCCCACCAAGATCCACAACGAGCTCGGCTGGCTGCCGGAGACGAGATTTGCCGAGGGCATCCGCAAGACGATCCGTTGGTATCTGGAAAACAGAGACTGGTGGGAGCCGATCATCTCCGGCGAATATACG
>CAMJQX010000144.1 GCA_946408145.1 uncultured Clostridia bacterium | reverse complement strand
ACCGTGGACGAGCTGTTTGCCGACGGCTTCGAGGCCGTGTTCATCGGCTCCGGCGCCGGTCTGCCGCAGTTCCTGCACATCCCCGGCGAGAACCTGCTGGGCGTCTACTCCGCCAATGAGCTGCTGACCCGCACCAACCTCATGAAGGCCTACCGCGACGATTACGACACGCCGATCAAGCGCTTCGGCAAGGTCGCCGTCGTCGGCGCGGGCAATGTTGCCATGGACGCCGCGCGCGTCGCCAAGCGCCTCGGCGCGGAGCATGTCTACGTGGTGTACCGCCGCGGCCGGGACGAGCTGCCCGCCCGTAAGGAGGAGGTCGAGCACGCCGAGGCCGAGGGCATCGAGTTCCGCCTGCTCAACAACCCCTGCGAGATCCACGGCGACGAGAACGGCCATGTGACCGGCATCGAGTGCATCAAGCAGGAACTGGGCGAGCCCGACGAGAAGGGCCGCCGCAAGCCCGTGGCCGTCAAGGGCTCCAACTGGATCCTCGACGTCGACACCGTCATCATCGCGATCGGCACCAGCCCCAACCCGCTGATCCGCAACACCACCTCCGGCCTCACCTTCACCAAGAAGGGCGGCATCGAGGCGGACGAGGGCGGCGTGACCTCCCGCGAGGGCGTCTTCGCCGGCGGCGACGCGGTCACCGGCTCCGCCACCGTCATCCTCGCCATGGGCGCGGGCAAGGCCGGCGCCAAGAGCATCGACGAGTATATCAAAAACAAGGCCAAATAAGGACCACAGGGAATGCTACGCCCCGTCTTTCGACGGGGCGTTTTTGCATCTTGTACATCGGCGGGAAAACAGGTATAATATATCTAATATCCGCAAAACCGACAAAAGGGGAGCTGAAGCTGTGAAAATCAAGAAACTATTCCTTTTGATCTTTGCGATCCCGCTGCTGGTCCTGGCCTGGTACTCTCTCTCCCTCTCCGGGAAAGCGTCTGAAAAGCCCGGAGCCGCCGTCGTGGAGACCGTTCCGGAACCGGCTGCCGAGGCGACGCCCGAGCCGACGCCGGAGCCCACCCCGGAACCGACGCCGACGCCCCGCCCGCTCAGCCCGGCGGCGCTGAGCTTCAACTACATAGACCCTGAGCTCTACGCGCCCATCGAGCAGAAGGGCGAGCTCATCTATCTCGACTACGAGACGAAGGACTACCACTACGGCACGGAGGGTCCCTACGCCAAGCGCATGATGGTCTACCTCCCCTACGGCTACGACGTGACGCAGCGCTATAACGTCCTCTTCCTGCTGCATCCCAACGGCGTGGACCAGTATTTCTGGCTGCCGGGCGAGCTGCAGTACGAGCAGTACAGCCTGACCATGACGGATCTTTTTGACAATATGATCGCCCGCGGCCTCATCGAGCCGACGATCGTCGTCGCCCCCTGCGGCTACATCACCGACACCGCCTGGCAGGTGCACGACTCGGTGCGCGATTATGACCAGTTCGGCAAGGAGTTTGCAAACGAGATCATGCCTCTGGTCGTGGAGCGCCTCGCGACCTACGCCGAGGGCAGCGAGCGCTCGCAGATCGCCGCGGCGCGTGAGCATTTCGGCGTGGCCGGGGCCAGCTTCGGCTCCTACATGGCGCGCAACAGCGTCCTCGCGCCGAATCTGGATCTCTGCGCCAATTACGCCATGATCGGCGGCGGCTCCCTGCGGCAGGACGATCTGCGCAACGAGTGGGCCGCGGCGCGCGTGAGCCCGGATCAGTACCCCATCCACCGCCTCATCGTGGTCGAGGGCGAGCTGGACGACCGACTGGAGCCGGAGCGCTCCTATCACGCCCTGAGCGGCTGGACCGACGTCTTCAACGCCGACAACCTGAGCTATGAGCTGATCGCGTCCGCCACGCATGACAGCCGCGAGTGGATCAACGGCGTCTTCAACGCCGCCCAGCTCTTCTTCCGGGACGACGTCTCCCTGGAGGCTGCGGCATGAAGACGCTGCGCACGATCCTCTGCCTGCTGCTGACGGCCGCGCTGCTGCTGGCGCTGCCGCTCGCGGCCTCGGCCGACGACGGGCAGCCCTTCGCCCTGACCGTCGTGGTCGCGGGGAATGAGATGCCCGTGCGCGCCCTGCAGGACGCCTACGCCGGCAACCTCTACCTCTCCCTGCGCGACCTCTCCGCCGCGCTGAGCGGGAGCGCGAAGCAGTTCCGCTATTTCTACACCTACACGAACGAGGACGGCTATATCTTCCACGTCAGCCCCGGCGAGGAGGCGGACAACCTCTCCAGCGGCTCCTCCTTCCCGGCGGAGAGCAAGGTGACCTATCTGCCGCTGCGCCGCAACCGCCTCTATGTGGGCGAGCAGGAGCGCAAGTATTACAGCTACCGCGAGGATACCAACCTCTACCTGAGCCTGACCGACATCGAGCTGATGCTGGACGTGACGGCGAAGCCCCTGTCGGAGACGCGCGTGGAATTCCTCACCGACACACCGTTCCGCCCCAATCCCCAGGACCTGCGGGAGGACGGCTATTTCGAGGCCTTCAACGCCATCGTCCTCGGCGACGTGACGAACGGCAAGCTCCTCTTCACCAGTCAGGCCAGCCGCAGCTTCCCGATCGCGAGCCTGACGAAGCTGATGAGCTATCTGCTGATCGTCGAGGCCGTGGAGGACGGACGGGCAGGATGGAACGACCTTGTGCCCGTCAGCGCGGCGGCTGAGGCCCTGTCCGATTCCGCCGACGGCATCATCGAGATGCACGAGGGCATGTACGTCCCGCTCAGCGAGCTTGTGGCGGCCATGCTCCTGGCCTCGAGCAACGAGTCCGCGCTCGCGCTGGCCGAGTATGTCGCGGGCTCCGAAGCCGCCTTCGTCGAGCGGATGAATCAGCGCGCGAGGGAGCTGGAGCTCAAATCCGCCGAGTTCTATACGGCGACGGGGCTTCCGGTCTACGTGGGGGAGAGCGTGCCCGTCAAGCGGCAGAACCTGATGAGCGCCAACGACCTCTTCTCGCTCTGCGGCTATCTGCTCGAGCACTTCCCGCAGCTGACCGACATCACCGCCCGACAGTACGTGAAGCTCCCCACGCTCGACTATACCACCGCCAACTCCAACCCCATGGTGTTCAACATGGAGGGCGTCACCGGCCTGAAAACCGGCAACACCAACCGTGCCGGCTACTGCCTGACCGTCTCGCTGCCGGTCAGCGTCGGGGGCGAGGGACATGATCTGATCCTCGTCATGCTCGGCGCCGAGAGCGTCGAGATCCGCGGGCAGGCGGCCGAGATCCTGCTGCGCTGGGCACAGCAGATATACGCAGACTGAGGCGAAACGAATGGAAATGAACTACTGCATGCAGTGCGGGAGCAAGCTTCAAATCCGCGAGCATGAGCATGAGGGCCCGACCCCCTGGTGCGAGACCTGCGGCGCGTGGCGCTATCCGGTCTTCAACACCGCTGTCAGCATGATCGTCATGAACGAGCAGCGCGACAAGGTGCTGCTCATCAAACAGTACGGCCGCCCCTTTTATGTGCTGGTGGCAGGTTATGTAAACCGCGGCGAGGACGCCGAGGCCGCGGCCGTCCGGGAAGTCCGGGAGGAGGTGGGCATGGAGGTCATCTCCGTGCACTTCAATCACAGCCACTATTTCGCCCCGACCAACACCCTGATGCTCAACTTCACCGTCACCGTGGCCGAGCCGGAGGTCCACGCCAATTTCGAGGTGGACGACTGGCGCTGGTTCAGTGTGGAGGAGGCCCGGCGGAGCATCAAGCCGAACAGCCTCGCCCAGGCCTTCCTCAACGGCTGTTTCACCGGCGAATACCCCTTCTGACACGCCGTTTTCAGGGCTAGCGGCGCTCCTTTGAAAGTCCGTTCTATTGGACACATGATGGCCTATACTGAGACCATAGAAACAAAGGAGGCTGCGAACATGAAAGGGTATTTCACGGCAAACGGATATTACGGGCTGATCGACGGCAGGTATGTGCTTTTTGCCTCGGAGTCCGACTATAACGACTATATGGCCGCATAAGGCCGCCGGGGCCGCCCGGCTCAGCAATTCCCCGTATTTCCGGGCAGGGTCCGACAAAATTTGCACCCCTTTGCGTATAAACTGTACGCAAAGGGGTGATTTTTGTGAAAAAACTCTGGATCACGCTCCTGATGCTCCCGATCCTGCTGAGCCTCAACACCTGTGCGCGGGAGCGCCGCGTCCCGGACTATAAGGCGCTGCTGGTGGAGGCGGTCATGGAGGGAGACACCGAGGCGGGCCGGACGCTGGCCGAGGAGCGAAACGCCCTGATCGAACAGGGGGCCCTGTCGGAAGAGCCCGTGGATTTCGACGAGCTGCAGCTGCTCTCCCGCGTGATCTACGCCGAGGCGGGGGACCGGAGCTACAGTGAGGCCTACCGGATGTGCGTGGGCGAGCTCGTACTCAACCGCGTCGCTTCGCCGGAGTTCCCGAACACGCTGGAGGAGGTCGCATACCAGAGCGGGCAGTTCCTCTGCGTCGGCGAGCCGGAATTTGAGGATCTGCGGCCGAGCCGCTCCTGCACCGAGGCCGCGCTGCGCCTGCTGCTCGGGGAGAGGCGGCTTGCCCCGCAGGTGCTCTATCGCTCGCCCTGGCAGATCGGCCCGGCCTACGTGCGCTTTTACGACCGCCGCCTCGGCTATACCTATTTCTGCGAGAGCGTCTATCCGGAGCTCTACGAATGCGAAGAA
>CAMJQX010000143.1 GCA_946408145.1 uncultured Clostridia bacterium | reverse complement strand
AAGGTGGGGTGGACGTAGATGGTCGTGCCGTCCGGCGCGGTCAGGCCCATGCGGCAGAAGATCGCCGTCTCCGTACCGAAGGCCTCGCGGTTCATGAAATTGCCCCAGCGCCCCACGATCTGCCCGATCAGCAGGCCGAGGATTGCGAGATCCAGCATGGCGGGGATGGGGATCCCCTTGTGCCGGCAGACGCCGACGACGCACAGCACGCCCGCGACCACGCCGCCGTAGATGGCAAGCCCGCCCTCGTGGACGTAGAGGATCGAGATGGGATCGGCCAGATAATCCCGCAGGCGGAAGAGCACGAAATACAGCCGCGCGCCCACGATGGACAGCGGGATCAGCCAGAGCATCAGATCGTAGAAATCGTCCGCCCTGATGCCGAATTCCGCGCTCTTCTTCCCGCAGAAGAGGATGGCCAGCAGAAAGCCCAGCGCGATCAGCACGCCGTAGAAATAGATATTTCTTCCGAATACCGTGAAATAGGACGGGGGGTCGATCGAAAAGTTCCCCAGCATCGGGAAGCTGATCGCCGAATCGCGCTGTATGGTCTCAAATGCGGTCAGGATCGGAAACATGATCAGTCCTTCTTTGCTTCATGAATGAAATCGATGATGGAGATCGCGAATCGCTCCGGGGCGAGCGCCTCGCGCACGAAGGCTTCGCACTCGGCCTTCGTGACGCTGCCGAGCTGCGCGATGGCGTCGAGGCTGCAGTAGCCCTCGAACACGCCCGTCGCGAGCGAGACGCAGACACCGCCGAAGTCCTCCAGCCCGCGCAGCCGCGCGCCGAGAGAGGCGCGCCTTGCGCGCTCGAAGCGCTCGGCGGAAAAGCCCTCCGCCGCCGCACGGGCGGCCTCTTTCTTCAGCTCCTCGAAGACCTTCTCCGGATCCTCGCTCTCGCCGCCGATGAAGACGGTGCCGGTGCCGGAGAGGAACTCGGCGGAGTAGTCGAAATCACGGTTCAGCGTGCCCTCGGCGTAGAGCCGTGTATAGAAGGGGGAGGAGGCGCCGACGAGCAGCCGCAGAGCCAGCTGGCTCACGAGCCGCTGGCGCATCTGTGACTCGCCGCCGTTTTCGGCGCGGAATTTCGCGCCGATCAGAAACTGCGGCGCGGAGACGTCCATAGTCTCCTTGTGCAGGACCTCCGCGGGCAGCATGCTCGCCTCCGGTTCGCCGAAATCGGGGGCGGGGACGGGCCGTTTTTCCCCGTCCAGCTCCTCCGCCGCGATGGCCTCGATCCGCGCCGGGTCGACGTCGCCCGCCACGCACAGGCACATGTTGCTCGGCGCATAGAAGGCGCGGTAGCAGGCGTGCAGCGTCTCCGCGGTGATCTCGCGGATGCTCTCGCTGCTGCCGATCACACGCTCGCGGCAGGGGTGGCTGGCATAGAGCTGCTTCATCAGGTTGTAGAACACGCGGCTGTCCGGGTCGTCCTCGCCGCCCCGGATCTCCTGGTCGATGATGCCGCGCTCCTTGTTCACGGTCTCCTCCGTGAAATAGGGGGTGGAGACGAAGTGCAGCAGCAGCCGCAGATTATCCTCAAAGCGCTCGGTGCACTGGAAGTAGTAGCAGGTCATGTCGTTGCCGGTGAAGGCGTTGGGGTCGGCGCCGTTGGCGTTCAAGAGCATGAGCGCGTTGTCGCCGTCGGGCATGTCGAACAACTTGTGCTCAAGGTAGTGCGCCACGCCCGCGGGGGTCTCAAAACGCTGCCCGTCGAGCAGGAAGTCCCGGCAGTCCCCGCCGTAGTCGGCGGCAAAAGCCGCGAAATAACTGTGAAAGCCCTTCTTCGGCAGCACGCAGAGCCTCAGACCGTTTGCGAGCTCCCCGGTGTACAGCGTCTCGCCGATGTTATTGAATTCCGTCTTCCGCATCGTCATGCTCCGCTTCCTCCTCATCCTCTTCTTCCTCGTCGTCCGAAGGATCCCTGCCCTTCAGAAAATAGATCATGTCGCACTCGACGCCCGCGGCGATGGCGGCGACCTCCTCGCGCGTCACGTCCTCGGCCAGCTCGGCCAGCTCCAGCGGGCCGCAGTCCGGCCCGTCGAGCGCCTGCGCCAGATAGAAGCCCTCCAGCTCGCCCTGGCTGTCGCAGACGGAGCGCAGCGAGGAGGCGACGCCCATTTTGGCGCTCTGCAGCTCCTCGTCGCTGATCTCGCCCCTCGCCATCGCGGCGAGCTGGGCGAGCACCTCGTCCCGCACGGCCTCAAACTTCTCAAATTCGATGCCGGAGGCGACCATCAGCAGGCCCTTGTGCGTGTCGACCAGCGAGCCCGCGTAGTAGCAAAGCTGCAGCCGTTCGCGGACGTTGGCAAAGAGCTTGGAGCTCGTGCCGCCGCCGAAGGCCGCGTTGAAGACCTGCAGCGCCGCGATGTCGGGCTCCTCCATGCTGTCGCCGAGGCGAAAGCCCATCACGAGCTTGCCCTGCGTCACATCCAGGCTCTCCTCCACAAAGCGGGGCTGCGCCTCCAGCGCGTTCATGCGCACGTCGGTGCCGATGTCGTAGTCTATCTCGCCGCGCGGCAGGGTCATCAGCGCGTCGCGCAAATAGGCGATAAGCTGCTTTTTCTCGCAGCGGCCGCAGTAGAAGATCTCGATCGGACAGCTCTGCAGCAGGCTCTTGTAGTGCTTGGAGAGCTTCTGATAGTGGATGGCCTCGCACTCGCTCTCGCCGCCGAGGCGGCCTGCCGAGAAGTCCTCAAAGCAGCACATCTCCTCGATGCAGCGGAACATCGCATAGCCCCGCTTGTCGTTGATGCGGCCGCGGATGAGCTCCAGCATCTTTTCCCGCTCGCTGTCCACATACTTCGGCAGGAACAGACCGCCGCGGGTGGCGGGGGAGAGCAGCAGCTCGCCCAGCAGCGAAGCCGCGTTCTGCAGAACCGATCTCGCGCCGGGGAGGTAGCTCTCCTCCGGGATGCTCGCGTAAAAACCGAGACACTGGATCTCGCCGATCCGGCGCACGACGGGCTCAATGGCCGTGCCGTAGAGCTCCTCCAGACGGGCGGAGATGGCCTCCATGTCCGGATAGCGCGTGGTGCCGCGCCGGAGCACATAGGGGATCAGGGCGTTCATGGACGCCGTCTCGCGCTTGAGCTGCGTCAGCAGCGACAGGCTCATGCAGGCGGTTTTGAATTTGTCCGTGCGCAGATGGCTCAGCCACACGCCGGGCATGATCTCGGTTCTTGTCAGCTCCATGGGGCACCTCCGAAGTTTTCTTTTATCTAAATTACTATTATATCATAGTCAGTCAGATTTTGGTAGAGGCGGAAAACATTTTCGCGCCGCGCGGAGATACCAGCCCGCGGAGCCGGTGTACCAGGTCCAGCCGGCGCGCTCCTCGAAGCCCGGCGCGTCGGAGAGGTCGGCGGCGAGGACGAAGGGCTCCGCCTCGTAGCGCAGGGCGTCGTGGGCCGTCGGCAGCAGCATGCGCAGGATGTGCGCCGCCTCCTCCCGTCGTCCGCGCTCTGCCAGCGCGAGCGCGAGCCATACGGCGCCGTGCGTGTACTGTCCGCCGTTTTCGCGCACCCCCGGTCCGTAGGAGCTGATATAGCCGGGGGAGCGCTCGCTGTCCGTAAAGGGCGGCACGAAGAGCCTGACCAGATCGTGCTCCTTATCGACGAGCGAAGCGAGCGCGGCGTCCAGCGCCTCGTCGGCATGCGCCGCGCCGCAGAAGGCCGCCCAGGCTTGCGGCAGCAGGTCGATGCGCTCTTCTCCGCCGAGCGTCGTCCCGTCGGCCCAGAAGCCGCGGCGGTAGAAGCGCCCGTTCCAGCCTGCCTCCGCCGCCGTGAGCATCTCGGCGGACAGCGTGCGGTATCGCTCCGCGTCAGTATCTTTCATCCGCCGCAGCAGCGCCGCGAGGCGGCCGGAGACGTGAGCGAGGAAGAAGCCCAGCCACACGCTCTCTCCGTCCACGGCGTCAAAGCCGTCGTTCCAGTCGCCGCTGCCGAAGAGGGGCAGACCGTGTGCGCCGAAGCCGCGCCTGACACAGCGGCCGACGGCCGCTTTCGCATGCTTGAGCACGCTCTGCGCCTTCCCGTCCGGCAGGAGCGTTTCGTAACGGTCGCGCTCGTCCGGGGCGAGGGCGGGGCTGTGCAGCCAAGGCTCACGCCGCAGCGCAAAGCCGTAGTCGCCCGTGGCCTCCGTGTATTCGCACAGGGCCCAGGGCAGCCAGAGCAGATCGTCCGCGCAGCGGCTGCGCAGGCCGCGGTCGCCGTCCGGGTGCGGGTGCCACCAGTGCATCACGTCGCCCTCGGCATATTGGTGACGGCAGGCGTCGAGGATGCGCTGCCGCGCGTGCTCCGGCGAGAGCGGCAGCAGATTCACCGCGTCCTGCAGCTGATCGCGGAAGCCGTAGGCCCCGCCGCTCTGATAGAGGCTGCTTCGCGCGAGCAGCCGGCAGCACAAGGTCTGATACACGGCCCAGTCGTTCAGATAGTGATCCATGTCTGCACAGCCTGTGGAGAGGCGGGCAGCGGCACAGCGGCGCTCCCAGTCCTCCCGGGTTTTGGCGAGCGTGCTCTGCACTCCCTCCGGCGAGCAGAGGCTTTTCAGCGCGTCGATCTCGCCGCAGCCGCAGACCAGGATCGTTTCTTCCCCGCCCACACATTCCCACAGGATCGCGGGCGGCGAGAAATCCGTGCGCGCGCTCCCTGTGCTGCCGCAGACGCGGAGGACCGCGCCGGGCAGGAAGCTCTCGGCATTTCGCGCGCTGCAGACGCCATC
>CAMJQX010000142.1 GCA_946408145.1 uncultured Clostridia bacterium | reverse complement strand
CGATGGCATAGGAGATCGCGGTGGAGATCACGGTCATGTATACCGTCTCCCAGACGCCCTTCTGGATCAGGCCCGCGTCCCAGAGCTTATAAAACATTTCCGACAGCATCGCTTACACCTCCTCCCGCCATTCGACCGGGCTGTTTTTCAGCCAGACCAGGATCTTTTCCGCCTGCTTGGGATCCGCGGGCAGCTCGATGATCATGTGCCCGTAGATGACGCCCTCAAACTCCTTCGTGTCGGCGAAGAGGATGTTGACCGGCGCCTGACACTCGAGCACCATGTTGGAGATCACCGGCTCGCGGGAATAGGCGTCGTTGAAGGTCAGGCGGATCTTGCGGCCGTTCTTCGTATCGAGCGCGGCGCGGTCGCGGGGGATGATCAGGTCCCGCGCGATCTGGGACTGGGGCGAGGTGAAAACCTCGCTGACGCGGCCCTCCTCCGCGATGCGGCTGCGGTCGATGACGGCCACGCGGTCGCAGATCTGGTCGATGACCTTCATCTCGTGCGTGATGACGACGATCGTCACGCCGAGATCGCGGTTGATCTGCCGCAGCAGGTCGAGAATGGCGCGCGTCGTGTTGGGGTCGAGGGCGGAGGTGGCCTCGTCGCAGAGGATATAGCGCGGGTCGGTGGCGAGGGCGCGGGCGATGGCCACGCGCTGCTTCTGCCCGCCGGAGAGCTGCGAGGGGTAGGAGTCCGCCCGGTCGGCAAGACCGACGACCTGCAGCAGCTCCCTGGCTTTCTTCTCCGCCGCTCGGCGGTCGACGCCCGCGATCTCCAGCGGGAAGCACACGTTTTTCAGCACGTTCCGCTGCTCGAGCAGGTTGAAGCTCTGGAAGATCATGCCGATGGAGCGGCGCAGGAGCAGCAGCTCCTTTCGCGGCAGGCTCGTCAGATCCTTCCCGTCCACCAGCACCTGGCCGGAGCTCGGGCGCTCGAGGAGGTTGATGCAGCGCACCAGCGTGCTCTTGCCCGCGCCGGACAGGCCGATGATGCCGAAGATCTCGCCGTCGCGGATCGTGAGGTTGATGTCCTCGAGCGCGTGGATCTCCTTGTCCGGCGCCGAGTAGGTCTTGCACAGATGTTTCAGTTCGATCATGGTAGCTGTCTGTCTTTCTCTCGTTATTGTGAAGAGTCGCGATGTGTTCTGAAGAGCGGGGAGGGGAGCGGGTCTTGTCAGCCGCTTTTTTCGCGCAAAAAGAAAACGGCCGGGAAGCCCGCTCGCTTCCCGGCCGTTTGATCGTCAGATCGTTCAGATGGCAGAGGAACTGGGCGAACCGCAATTTTGGGCGCACATCATCATGCACATGCCGCACATGCGCATCTCAGCCATCATCATCTTGCTGCTGTTGTGAGCCACAGACGGTTCGCTCCTTTCTGAAAGATGGCCCTACTATAGCCCATTGCCATTGCTTTGTCAATGTGACGCGGGGAAAATCATAGACATAAATGAATCCGCCCCCGACCCGGGGCGGATTCTTGTGCAGTTTGCTTTAAATCCTTGAAGGATTTCCGGCTCAGCGGAGCTTCTCCAGATACTCGACGATGCGGCCCACGGTGTAGAGCTGGGCGGCGTCCTCGTCGGAGATGGCGATGCCGAACTCGTCCTCCAGGGACATGATGAGCTCCACCACGTCCAGGGAGTCGGCGCCCAGATCGTCGATCAGGTTGGTCTCGGGGGTGATGGTCTCGGGGTCCAGCTCGAACTGCTTGGCCAGCGCGTTCTTGACTTGTTCAAAAATCATTGTATACCTCCGGTGTGCAGTGCACGGTTAGTGATGAAATGGTTTTGAAGGGTGGGATCAGGCCCACTCGCGGCTCTGCGGCTTGTTGCCGGCGGGCGTTTCGGGCTTGACGTAGGAGACCACTACGCGGCGGTTCGGCTCCACGCCGGTGGAGCTGGTGGTCACGCCCTCGTAGTTCTGCAGCGCGGTGTGGATCACATGGCGCTCGTAGGAGTTCATGGGCTCCAGCGCCATGCTGCGCTTGTACTTGATGGCCTTCTCGGCCATCTTCTCGGCCAGGCGGGCCAGGGATTCCTCGCGCTTGCTGCGGTAGTTCTCGGCGTCGACGCTGATGTGCAGGTGCTTGTCGCTGCCGTGGTTGACGGCGTAGTTGGTCAGGTGCTGGATGGCGTCGAGCGTCTCGCCGCGGCGGCCGATGATGGCGCCCATGCCGCTGCCGGAGAGGTTGACGTTGATGCCGCCGTTGTCGCGCGCGCTGATTTCGATGTCGGCCTTGATGCCCATGCGCTCCAGCAGCCCGCTCAGGAAGCTGCGGATCGCGGCGTAGTCGGCGTTCTCGTCGACAACGGGGGCCTCGGCGGGGGCTTCGACAGCCTTGGGCGCCTCGGCCCTGGCGGGCTTCTCCGCCTTTGCGGGCTTGGGGTCCTTCGGCGCGGAGGCGGGCTTGGGCGCGGGCGCAGGGGCCTCGACGACGGGCTCGTCCTCGACCTCATAGCTCACGCGGACTACGGCGGGAGAGGCGCCGATGCCCAGGAAACCGCTCTTTCCGAACTCCAGGATCTCGACGGACACGTCGTCCCGATCCATGCCCAGCTCGGCCAGCGCGGCGGCGACGGCGTCGTCGGGGGTCTTGCCGGTCTTTTCCAGATATTTCTGCATGTTGATATTACTCCTTATTCTCCTCGGCGGCGGCCTCGACGATGTTCTCCGTCAGTTCTTCGGCGGTCTCGTCCACGCTGTAGTCGATGGCGTCGGCGCCCTCGGACTCCTGCGCGGCGGCGATCGTCGCGGCCTCGGCGTTCTCGGGATTGGTGAAACGGTCGGGGACATAGGCGCGGCCGCGGGCATAGCGGCGGTTGCCCACCTGGGAGGCGGGCTTCTCCGGCTCCTGGATGCCCAGGCGCTCACGGCGGGCGGCACGGTCGGCCCGGTCAAGGGCGGCCTTGCGCTCGGCGGCCTGCTGCTTCTCTGCGGCCTGCAGCTTCTTCTTGCTGGTGTTGGCGTTGACCTCGGTCTTGCCCTCGGCCTTCAGCCGTTCGGTCTCGGCGCGCTTTTCTTCCAGCTCCTTCTCGCGCTGGCTGCGGCGGGCGGCGCGCTCAGCGTCCTCGATCTCCATCTGCTTGAGATACTTCTTGGTGAGGACGACGTCACGGATCATGCCGAAAACGCTGTTGGCGATCCAGTAGATGCCCATGGCGGCGGGCATGATGAAGCAGATCCAGATGGACATGAGCGGCATCATCATGTTCATGGTGTTCATGGACGCCTGCGCCTTCGGGTCCTGCCCCGTGGTGGGATTCATCTTGGTGCTGACCTTCATGCTCAGCCAGGAGAGACCGGCGGAGATGAAGGGGATCAGGAACAGACCCAGTGCGGGAAGCCACACGGAGGGGCTGCTCCAGTCGGTGTCGACGAAGAAGTTCCACTTCGGCTGATCGCCCAGGTTGAGGCCCAGGAAGCGGAAGTCGACGTTCAGCAGATTGGGGTCCAGCTTGTCCGCAAGATCCGTGACGACGCTGTCCCAGTTGGCGTGGGTCAGCTTGGTCAGCTCGATCTCGGCGTAGGCGCTGGCGCGGGTGGAGGTCACGGTGTAGAGGCCCTTCTCCACGAAGTAGTCCTGCAGCACGGTCACAAAGTCCTTGGCCACGAACATCATGCGGGTCAGGGGCTGACGGACGACGCTGTACAGGGCGATCAGGATGGGGAAGGGGATGAGGGACCAGAGGCAGCCGGACATGGGGTTGATGCCCTCTTCCCGGTAGAGATTCTGCATCTCCGCGTTGAGCTTCTGTTGGTTGCCCTCGTGGCGTTTCTGCAGCTCCTGGATCTGCGGCTGCAGACGGGCCTGACGCATCATGCTCTTTTTGCTCTTGGCCATGAACGGGGTCATGATGAGGTTGACGGCCAGAGCAAAGAAAATCAGCGCCACGCCGTAGTTGCCGGTCAGGTTGTAGAACCAGACCATCAGCTTGGCAAACGGCCAGGTAATGATTTCCCCGAAAGACATAGTATACTCCTCTGTATTCTTAGGGTAGGTCGTACCGCCTCAGGGTACGGGGTCATAGATGCCGCGCTTCCCGTGATAAAAGGGATGGCAGCAGCAGATGCGCCGCAGGGCCAGCCAGCCGCCCTTCAGGGCGCCGTACTTTTCGACGGCCTCCAGCGCATATTGTGAGCAGGTCGGTGTGAAACGGCAGCAGGGCGCCCGATGGGGCGAGATATGCCGCCGGTAAAAGCGGATCGCGGCGAGCAGCAGCGTTTTCATGCCTCCGCCTCCCGCAGCAGCCCCAGACTGGCGCAGGCGCGAAGAAAGGCGCTCTCCAGCTGGCGGTATTCGGCGTCGACGCAGCGCGTGCGGGCGACCACCACGATGTCCCATCCGCTCTTGAGCTTCGGGGAATTGAGGCGGTAGATCTCCCGCAGGCGGCGGCGCACCCGGTTGCGGACCACGGCGTGCCCGAGCTTGACGGACACGGTGTAGCCCAGCCGGTTGACGCCCTCGCGGTTGCGGCGGCAGTAGACGACGAGAAAGGGATTGACCGCGCTTTTGCCTTTTGCGTAGAGGCGGCGGAAGTCAGAATTCTTTTTTAACGTATAACGGACCTTCACCGCTTATCCCTCGACACAAATTCTCGACAAACACCTTTAGGCCGGATCGCTCCGGCCTGAAAATCAATATGGAATCTTCCTGCTCACGGGGTGCTCTCGGATCAGTAGCTGAGCTTGGCTCTGCCCTTGGCTCTGCGGCGGGCGAGGACCTTG
>CAMJQX010000141.1 GCA_946408145.1 uncultured Clostridia bacterium | reverse complement strand
CCGCGGGGATCTCGTCAAAGTAGCCGTAGCCGAAGGAGGTGAAGGGTCCGATCCAGATCTTCTGCACGAGGGGAACGCCGTTCTTCTCGCAGAAGTCCTTGAAGGGCATCGCGAGATCCTTCAGGTTGGGGTTCTCGCCCTGGACGCGCTCGCGGCCGGGGGTCACGGCATAACCGTCGTAGCGGCCCTCGGCGACGCCGCGGTGGCCGTTGAGGTCATAGCCCTTGTACTTGGTCTCCAGCAGCTCGCCGAAGAGCTTGAGCTGCTTCTTCATCTTGAGCAGCCAGGGGTTGCGGATGATGTTGCCGAGCGTGCGGGCAAAGGGCTCGATCACGTTGCCCTGGCTGTCCTTGTAGTTGCGGTTGAGCTGGGGACCGTCGTGGGTGATGCCGCAGAACTTCTCGACGTCCGCAACGGCGTAGTAGGAGGGCACGCCCATGATGGCGCCCATCTCATAGCGTCTGCCGTTGTAGTAAGGGCTCCAGCACTTGCCGCCGACGCGGTCCTGGCGCTCGTAGATCACATAGTTCTCGTAGCCCTTCTGCTCCAGATACATGCCGGCGGAGAGGCCCGCGGGGCCGCCGCCGATGATGGCGATGCGAATGTTTTTGTCCATTGTGTCTCCTCCAATACAAGAATATGCGGGTAAAAATTCGCTGCAGATATTATACACCACGCTCGTGCAGATTTCACTATATAATTTCAAGTTCTGTGTCAAAATTTCTGCGATTTTGCACAACGGGCTTTTCATTACCGCTTTGATATGATATAGTAAAAAAACAATCCGGAATATCACACGCAAGGGGGTCACCTATGCGATTCGAATCCTTTCGCCATATGCTCTCTTATTGGGCGCAGCAGCGCCCGGACGCGCCCGCGCTGCGTTATGAAAGCCGGACGCGCAGTTTTTCCGAGCTCTATCTGGACGTTCTGACACGGGCGGAGGAGCTGAAAAGCGCCGGCCGCAGCTGCATCGGCATCCTGGCCGACGGGAGCCTTGCCTGCGTGGAGGAGATCTTTGCGGCAAACCTTGCCGGGCTTCAGATCGTCATGCTCGACGCGATGGCGCCGGAGCCGCTATTGAAGACCCTGATCCGCTACACCGACATCGACACGCTCTGGGGCGACGAGGATCTGTGTGAAGAGCTTGAGCCCGCCCTGATGGGCGGCGTGAGCGACGGGGCGGGGAAGCTCCTCTTCTTCACCTCCGGCACGACCGAGCAGGCCAAGGCCGTCGTGCTCACGGATCACAGCCTCTGCCAGAGCGCATGGAACGGCTCGGCCAAGCTCCCGCTGCAGCCGGAGGACACGCTGCTGTGCATGCTCCCGCTGGGGCATGTGTTCGGCTTCGTCTGCGGCCTGCTCTGGGGCCTGAGCTGCGGGGCCTGCGTTGCCCTCGGCCGCGGCGCGAGGCATTACGCGGACGACTGCGCGTTTTATAAGCCCACGGCGGTGTCCGTGGTGCCGCTGCTGCTGGGCTTCCTGCTCCGGCAGGGCTGCGTGAACGAGGAGCTCGCGCTGATCCTCGTCGGCGCGGGGGACTGTCCCCCGCAGCTGCTGCAGGCGGCCGCCGCGCGCGGCATCCGCGTCAGCTTCGGCTACGGCCTGACCGAGACGAGCTCGGGCGTGGCCATCAGCGTGCAGGGCGATCCCTTCGCGATGGAGGTCTGCCCGGACGATACGATCACCCTGGCCGAGGACGGGGAGATCCTGATCGAGGCGCCGACCTGCATGATGCAGGGCTATTACAAGCGGCCCGACGCCACGCGCGAGGTGCTGCGGGGCGGCGTGTTCCATACCGGCGACCTCGGCCGCTTCGACGGGGAGGGCAGGCTGCACATCACCGGCCGGAAGAAGGACATGCTCGTCCTGCCGGACGGGACGAAGATCTTTCTGCCCGAATATGAGGCGCGGCTGATGTCCGCCCTCGGGCATACCGAGCTCGCCGTCACGCTGCGCGGCAGCAGACCGCTTCTG
Organism: uncultured Clostridia bacterium; assembly: GCA_946408145.1. Next base: position 2,793 of record CAMJQX010000141.1, on the reverse strand, counting down.
GTCTACGTGGGCGAGGCGGAGGAGGCCGCGCTGCAGGAGAAGCTCAAGCCCGTGATGGCTGAGCTTCCGAGGGGGCAGCAGCTCGGCGGCATCCTGATCACAGACGAGGCCCTGCCGCGCACCGCGACAGGCAAAATCAAACGCTGGGAACTCCAGCAGAAAGTGAGCTGATACGCCATGACCAGACAGGAAGTGTTAGAAAACACCAAGAAAGTGATCCACGACTGTTTCCCGGATATGGAAGTCGACAAGCTGCAGGAGGATACCGTCATCAACACCGAGACCGCCATCGACTCCATGGGCTTCGTGCTCGTCATCTGCAAGCTCGAGGCGCTCTTTGACGTGAAGATCCCCGAGCGCCAGTGGAACAAGCTCTCCACCCTCGGCGACGTGGTGGACGCCCTGTGGAAGCGGATCGAGAAGAAATGAGCGTCTATCGGCAGGAGCTGCTGCTGCGCAGCAAGGACGTGGACATGTACCGCCGCCTGCGCACCTCGGAGCTCTTCCGTCTGCTGCAGGAGGCCTCGATCCGCCACACGGAGGAGCTCGGCATGGGGCGGGACAAGACGCTGGACAAGGGCATCCTCTGGGTGCTGCTGCTCCAGTCGGCGGAGATCGTGCGCATGCCGGAGTATGACGAGCGGATCGTGCTCAAGAGCTGGCCCGGCCGCACCATGCACCTGCTCTTCCCGCGTTACTATCGGCTGGAGACCGCGGCGGGGGAGCATCTGCTCTCGGCCAGCGCCCTCTGGAGCCTCGTGGACGAGAAGACACGCAAGGTGGTCTTCCCGGAGCGCTACGGCGTGGAGATCGAGGGCATCGTCACCGGGGAGGAGATCGCCCTGCCCTCGGCGCCGCGGCGCATGGACTGCACGCGGAGCCGGCCTTTCACCGTGCCCTACAGCTATGTGGACCTCAACGGCCACATGAACAACACCCGCTACTTCGACCTCGCGGAGGACTGCATCCCCGCCGCGGCCGAGGGGCGCGCGCTCAAGAGCATCCGGACCGAGTACGTGAGCGAGGCCCGCTTCGGCGAGAGCTTCACGGTCTCCTGGGGCGAGGAAAACGGCGAATACTTCCTCCAGGGCGAGGGCGAAAAGCCGGTGTTTCGGATGCGGATGGAATATAGCGCATAGATTATAGCGCTTAGCGCTTAGGAGATAACGAAATTGAAAAACGGATTGCCGCGTCAGTATACACTGGCGCGGCAATCCGTTTTCCTGGATGCTATGACACAGGGCTAAACGCTAAAACTAAGCACTCATTTCAGCCCGTAGATCTTCGTGAACTTCTCTTCCAGATAATCGAGGTAATAGTCCACATTCAGGCTCTCGCCGGTGATGGCGCGGATCCACTCGTCCGGCGTCGTCAGGGAGGCGATGCTGAACACATGCTCGGTCAGCCAGTCGCGCAGCTTGCAGAGCTCGCCCGCCTCGACGGCGGCGAAGACGTCGAAGTCCTTCTCCATCGTGCGCAGGATCTGCGCGCCGTAGGCGTTGCCGAGCGCGTAGGAGGGGAAGTAGCCGAAGGAGATGCCGGACCAGTGCACGTCCTGCAGGCAGCCGCGGGCGTCGTCTGGCACGTCCACGCCGAGATACTTCTTGTACTTGGCGTTCCAGAGCGCCGGGATCTCGTCCACGGTGATCTCGCCGTTGATGAAGGCCTTCTCCAGCTCGTAGCGGATCATGATGTGCAGGCAGTAGCTCAGCTCGTCCGCCTCGGTGCGGATCAGGCTGGGCCTGGCAATGTTGACCGCCTCATAGAGCTCGCGCTCGCTGATGTCGTCGAAGGTGCCGCCCGCCAGCTCCCGCAGCTTCGGGAACACGAAGTGGATGAAGGCCTCGCTGCGGCCGATGAGGTTCTCGTAGAAGCGCGAGATGGTCTCGTGCATGGCGTTGGACATGTTGTTGTCGCAGTGGTTTTCCTGCAGCTCGGCCGGCTCGTTCTGCATGAACAGGGCATGGCCGCCCTCGTGCAGGGTGGTGAAGACGTTGGAGATGAAGCTGTCCTCGTGGTAGTGCGTGGTCACGCGCACGTCCTCGCGCCCGAAGTTCGTGGTGAAGGGGTGTTCCGTGGTCATGAGCACCAGGGCGCTCTCGCGCAGGCCCTCCAGCGCCAGCAGATAGCGGGACATGGCCTCCTGCTGCGGGATGGGGACCGGGCGGGACATGAAGTCCTCGCGGATGGGCTTGCCCTCATCCCGTATGCGCTTGAGCAGGGGGACGATGCGCGCCTTGAGCGCGGCGAAGAAAGCGTCGAGCTGCTCGATGCTGCCGCCCTTCTCGATGTCGTCCAGGCAGGTGTCGTAGCAGCTGCCCTTCTTCTCGTCGCGCAGGTCGATGGCGATGCGCGTGTAGCGGATCAGTGCCTCCAGCGAATCGCGGAACTTCGAGAAATCGCTGGCTTTTTTGGCTGCAAGCCAGTCGCCGTAGGCGCGGGTGGAGGCCAGATCCATCTCGTAGGAGAGTTTGGCGGAAATGTTCTTGGAGCGGCTGTGGTAGTCATACAGATGTTCCACGGCCTTCTTCTGCACGGGCGTGAGCCCCTCGCTGTCCGCGTGCAGCTCTTCGATCAGACTTTCAAAGCGCTTGCTGTGGGTCATCTTGTGCAGCTGCCTGCCCACGAGGCTCATGTCCTCGCCGGCCTTCCGGATGCCCTCCGGCGGCGCGCAGCACTCCATGTCAAAGGACACCTTGCCCAGCACGCGCCCGTAGGCCGCGATCTCGTCGAGCAATTGAGAGAGCTTTTTCCATTTCTGCTGATTGGTCATATTCATTCTCCTTTCCTTAT
>CAMJQX010000140.1 GCA_946408145.1 uncultured Clostridia bacterium | reverse complement strand
AGCACGAGCTGATCGAAGACCGGCACCGTGCAGGAATAGAAGCCCAGCTTTTCCCGGTATCGCGGCAGCAGCGCCTCCGGCAGCACGAGGAAGCCCGTGCGCATCGAGGGCGCCAGGATCTTGGAAAAGGTGTTGACGTAGAGCACGCGCTCCGGGGCCAGGGAGCAGATCGTCTCGATCCGGCGGCGGAGGGACGCGAACTCGGCGTCGTAGTCGTCTTCGACGATGAAGGCGTCCCGGCTCTGCGCCCAGAGGGCGTATTCGTGCCGCTTGGCGGCGGAGGCGGTGACGCCGCTGGGGTAGCTGTGGAAGGGCGTCACGTGCAGGACGCCCGCGGCGCAGCGCTGCAGAGCCTCGCTGCGGATGCCGTCCTCCCCCATCGGCAGACCCTCGCAGCGGGCGCCGTTGGCCTCGTAGACGCGGCGGATCGTCTCGTAGCACGGCTCCTCGAGCGCGTAGCTCCGCTCCCGCCCGAGCAGCTGCACGACCAGCCCATAGAGATACTCCGCGCCCGCGCCGACGACGATGCGCTCCGGGCTGACGGCGAGGCCGCGGCTGCGCTCCAGATAGCCAGCCAGCGCCTGCCGCAGCTCCGCGCAGCCGAAGCTCGGCGAGCGGGCCAGGACACGGCGGTCGTAATCCGTGAGCACCGCGCGCATCGTGCGCGCCCAGACGGAGAAGGGGAAGTCCGCGGGCGCGTCGTCGCCCGCGCTCATGTCCTCCAGCGCGGCGCGGGGCAGGGCGGGCGGCGCGCTGCCGCCGCCGAAGGAGACGTAGCAGCCGCTGCGCGGTTTTGCCTCGGCGTAGCCCTCGTCGCACAGAAGGGCGAGCGCGTGCTCCACGGTGATGAGGCTCAGCCCGGTCTCCGCGGCGAGATTCCTTTTCGAGGGCAGGCGGCTCCCCACGGCGAGCGCCCCGGAGACGATTTCGGCGCGCAGCTGCCGGTAGAGCTGCAGATAGGCGCTCTCACCGCCTGCGCGGTCAATCACGAACTGCATCCGCCCACCTCCCGTCTGGTCATATAAAAAAGAAGCAAACTGGCGATATACATAAGGTCAGTTATCCATTATACTAAAGCTGCCAGAAATGTCAAGGAGGCGTCCGTCATGAACGAGAGGCAGCGTTCCACCCGCAGGCTGACCGTGGCCGCCGTGCTGATGGCCATGAACATCATCATGAGCACCAGCGCGCTTTCGATCCCGGTGCCGGGCGGACATATGTATCTGAACGACGTGATCATCGTGACCGCCGCCGTGCTGCTCGAGCCGCTGTACGCTTTCCTGGTGGGCGGCGTCGGCGCCTTTATCGGCGATATGCTCTTCTACCCCACGCCCATGTTCGTGTCGCTGGCCGTGCACGGGCTGCAGGCGCTGGTGATCTCCCTCTTCGTCCACCGCTGGATGAAGGCCGGGCCGGTGCGCGCGTCGATCGTCGGCACAGCCGTAGGCTGGGTGATCTGCTTCACGGGCTACACGCTCGGCCGCGCCTTTATCTACAGCACGCCCGCCTACGCCGTCGCCAAATTCCCCTTCCAGGTGCTGCAGACCGCCGTGGGCTCCGCGCTCGCGCTGCTGCTGTGCTGGAAATGCGGCCTGGTGCGGCTGTACAAGAAGCAGTTCGGCGAGGAAGCCTGAGACCATACAAATCGGTGTACAAGCCGGGACTTTCGTCCCGGCTTTTCGCGTTGACGCATCCCGTATTAGACGCTATAATAATAACATTATTATTTGCGGAGAACGTGATGCCGATATGAAAAGGATCCTGTGCCTGATTTTGATCTTGTCCCTGTGCCTGTCCCTCTGCGCCTGCGGGAAGAAAAAAGAAGAGACGCCGGGCGCGTCCGCGCCGGAGCCGATCGAGACCGTGACCCCGGTGCAGATGCGCAGCTACCGCAGCTTTGAGATCACGCTCGACAACTGGCAGCAGTATTTCGAGGTGACGGAGGTCCCCCTCTACATCCTGACCAGCACCGAGATCATCTCCGAGGTCTGCCAGACCTACTGCGTGGTGCTCCGGGACGAGTACCTGCCCTATCTGAACCCGGAGGGGGCCTACAGCGTCCGCTTCGAGCTGAGCTTCGATCTCTACTGCGAAACGCTGGAGATCGACACGGCGCACTTCACCTACCGCCACACGGACGACATGATCTACGCGGGCAACGCGACCAAGAGCGCGATCTTCGACCGCAGCGCCCTGCCGAAGTCCGCATACGGGACCGACTACAACGCCCGCGTGGGCTACTCCAACGCCTTTTTCAGCGGCTGGGCGGTGGTGCAGCCGGAATCCAAGGTCTGGGCGGGCTTCTATATCAACCTCGCCTCGGTGCAGATGCTCGATGTGAGCGGGACGATCGAGCTGGCTTTGTAAGGAGAAGATAAAATGAAGAAGATCCTTTTGATAGTTCTGGCGCTGGCGGCCGTCGCCCTGACGCTCTCCGTCTGGGGCTTTCATCCGGCGGAGCCTGTGCCCGCGGCGACGGAGGTACAGCCTGCGCCGATTGATGCGCAGCCTGCGCCGACCGATGCCGCGCCTGCGGAGCGGGAGCCTGTTCCGGCGCAGACGCCCGCACCCACCCCTGCGCCCACCCCTGAGCCAGAGCCGATAGACTATACGAAATTCTACGAACCGGTGCTGGAGGGCTATCGGCGCTTCCTGCGCGGCGAGGAGCCGAGCGGAGGTGATTCTACTCCGAGCGGGGATTATTATCTGACGCTGGGGGACTTCGGGGTCAGCTATCTCAGCCGGTACGGCGGCACGCTGGGCTATTGTCTCCGGGATCTCAACGGGGACAAGGTGCCCGAGCTCCTGATCGGCGCCGACGGCTCAGATTACTACGACGGGTATCTCTACGATCTCTTCACGCTGGCAGACGGCAGACCGCAGCGGGTGCTGGCCAGCAGCGAGAGGGTGCGCTATCAGCTCTGTTCGGACGACCTGATCTATTTCGAGGGTTCGGGCGGCGCGAGCCATTCGTACCGCTTCCTCTATGAGCTCGCGGGCGATCAGCTTGCGCTGACGGACGGCCTCGTCATGGATGAAGAGCTGTTTTTCGAACTCAGGGGCGACCGGCCGAATCCCTATGAGATGACGGAGGACGACATCCCTCTGACCGAGGAGGAGTTCTTCGAGCTCTCGCGGGAGTGGGCGGCCCGGGTGGTCGACTTCGATCTTCAGCCGATCGAGCATTGATGCCTCGCAGGAAATGCGGCGGGCCCGATTTCGGGTCCGCCGTCTGTTTCTGCCCCTCCGGACGATGAGCGGGATAAGAAGATTTGCTTTGCCATTCCTTTTTGATGTGATACGATAACTTCCATGGAAAACAGACAGAAAAACAGCATATTCGCCTGGCCCCTGCTGCCGGCGGTGATCTCGCTGGCCTGGCCGACCATGCTCGAGCAGCTGATGAGCACCGCCGTGCAGTATATCGACACCGCCATGGTCGGCACCCTCGGCACCAGCGCCACCGCCGCCGTGGGCAGCACGGTCACGGTCAACTGGCTCATCGTCAGCTCGGTCTATGCCTTCGGGATAGGCTTCCTGTCCTATATCTCCCAGGCGATCGGCGCGAAGGAGACGGAGCGCGCCAGACGCGCCGCGGCCCAGTCGGTGCTGATGGTGCTCGCGGCCGGCCTGCTGTTCACCGCGCTCACCCTCGGCCTGAGCCGCCGCGTGCCGGTCTGGATGCAGGTGGTGCCCTCGCTGCGCGAGACGGCCGCGCGCTATTTCTTCGTGCTGTATCTGTCCATGCTGCCCCGGACGGCCAGCATGATCTTCGGCACGGTCCTGCGCGCGGCGGGCGATTCGAAAACGCCCATGCGCATCGGCATCGGCGTCAACTGTCTCAACGTCGCGCTGAATTTCCTGCTGATCTACGACACGCGCTCCGTCAGCCTCCTCGGCCGCACGCTCACGCTCTGGGGCGCGGGCTGGGGCGTGACCGGGGCGGCCGCGGCCAGCACGATCTCCTTTTTCTGCGGCGGCCTTGCCATTACGCTGGCCCTCTTCCGGCATCCGCTGATCTCGCCGTGCGGCTTCCCGCTGCGGCCGGACAGAACGGTGCTGGCGCCCTGCCTGCGCGTGGCCTTTCCGAACATGCTGCAGCGCTTCGGCACCTCGCTCGGCTATGTGGCCTTCGCTGCCATGATCAACGCCCTCGGCGAGACCGCCACCGCCGCCCACACCATCGCCAACACCGTGGAGTCCGCCTTCTACATCCCGGGCTACGGCATGCAGAGCGCGGCCGCCACGCTCACCGGCAACGCCATCGGCGCGGGCGACCGGCGGCTCGCGCGGGACTACGCGCGGCTCATCTTCCTGACCGAGGTGTCGCTGATGCTGCTGTCCGGCGCGCTGCTCTTCGCCTTCGCCCCGGCCATGGTGGGGCTCTTCAGCCGCGACGCCGCGGTCATCCTGCTCGGCAGCACGGTGCTGCGCATGGTCGCCTGCTCCGAGCCGTTCTACGGCGTATCCATCGTGATCGAGGGCATGCTGCAGGGCGCGGGCCGGACGATCGTGCCCTTCGTCTTCAACATCATCGGCATGTGGGGCGTGCGCATCGCGGGCACCTTCGTATGTACGCGCCTGCTGGGGATGGGGCTGGTCTCGGCCTGGGGCTGCATGATCGGGCACAACATGCTGCTCTTCGTGCTCTTTGTGCGCTACTTCCGCAGCGGGCGCTGGAATCCGCTGGAAAAGCGGCGCTGATATGCCTGCGGAAAAGGAGGAAAAACGATGACGATTCGAGGGGGAAGTATCGTCCCGGCGCTGCTGGAGAGCGGC
>CAMJQX010000139.1 GCA_946408145.1 uncultured Clostridia bacterium | reverse complement strand
TTTCCTCCTAAAATGTGGTGTAATGGATGGGTAGATCCTCCCACGAGAGCCCCGGGCTTAGTCGCCGACGACGACGCCCATGGAGCGGCAGGTGCCGGCGATCATGCTGATGGCGGATTCGATGTCGGTGCAGTTGAGGTCGGGCATCTTCTGCTCGGCGATCTTGCGGACGTCTTCCTTGCTGATCGTGGCGACCTTGTCGCGCTGGGGAACACCGGAAGCGGTTTCAATGCCGCAGGCCTTCTTGATCAGAAGGGCGGCAGGAGGGGTCTTGGTGATGAAGGTGAAGCTGCGGTCGGAGTACACGGTGATGACGACGGGGATCATGAGGCCCATGTCGCCCTTGGTGCGCTCGTTGAAGTCCTTGGTGAACTGACCGATGTTCACACCGTACTGGCCCAGAGCCGGGCCGACGGGGGGAGCCGGCGTGGCCTTGCCGGCAGGAACCTGGAATCTGACGTATCCAACTACTTTCTGTGCCATAAGAGCACCTCTTTCTTATTAGTCTTTAATAACTTCGACCTGGTCGAGCTCCAGATCCACCGGAGTCTCTCTGCCGAACATGGAGACCACGACGCGGACCCGATCTCTCTCGGGTTCCAGCTCGTCCACCACGCCGATGAAGCCGGACAGCGGGCCGTCGGTGACCTTTACGCTGTCGCCCACGGCATAGCCGACGACGATCTCTCTGCGTTCCACGCCCAGATCAAGGATTTCCTGCTCCGTCAGGGGGACGGCCTTGCCGTCGGAGCCGACGAAGCCCGTCGCGCCGCGCACGTTGTGGACCAGGTGCCAGCTGTCGTCGGTGAGGATCATCTTCACCAGCACGTAGCCGGGGAACACCTTGCGCTCCACCGTCTTCTGCTCACCGGACTCGGTGATCTCGGTGACGGTCTCCATGGGGATGTTGACCTCACGGATCAGGTCCGTCATGCGGCGGTTTTCCGCAGCCTTCATGACGGCCGCGGCGACTGCATTTTCATAACCGGAGTACGTATGGACTACGTACCACTTTGCCTCTTCTGCCATGGCGATCAACCAGCCAGCATGAAGAGAACGCGAACCAGCATCTGCGCCAGCTCGTCAAAGCCCCAGAGCACCACAGCGGAGACCAGCATCACGGTGACGGAGATCAGCGAATTCTGAACGAGAGCCTTGCGGGTGGGCCAGATGACCTTCTTCAGCTCGCTCTTCATTTCGCGGAACCACTTGCCGATTCTCTGGAAGAAACCGGGCTTCGCGTCGTCCTTCTTCACGGCGGTGACGGCCTTGGTCGGAGCAGCGTTGCTTTTCTTTTCTTCAGCCATTTTCACACATCCTTTCAGAATTACTTGGTCTCAACATGCTTGGTGTGCTTTCTGCAGAAGGGGCAGTACTTGCTCCGCTCCAAACGGTCTGAGGTATTCTTTTTGTTCTTGACCGTGTTGTAGTTTCTCTGCTTGCATTCATCGCATCTGAGTGTAATTTTAACTCTTGCGCCTGCAGCCATTTTTCGGCACCTCCTATTTTATTTACCCGCAATTTCACGCGGGCATTGCCTCCCTGTATGGAACGGAGCGCGTCTTCCGGCAAAAAATGCGCACGAAAAAAACACCTCTCGTCCGACAGGTAATGCATACTATAGCACAGCCTCGGCGGCAGGTCAACACTTTTTTGCCGATTTTTCAGGCTTTTTTCGCGTTTTTCAGGCGCTTCTCTTGCGGTACGGAGAGAATAATGCTATAATCACCGTATCTTGTTGTTGGAAGAGGCGGAAGGCACATTTTATGGACTATCGGGAAGCGCTTGCCTATATCGACGGCGTGAGCTGGCTCGGCTCGCGGCCGGGCCTTGCGCGCGTGACGGCGCTGCTGGAAAAGCTCGGCGATCCGCAGAAGGAGCTGAAATTCGTCCACATCGCCGGCACCAACGGCAAGGGCAGCTGCGCGGCCATGACGGCCTCGGTGCTCCGGGCGGCGGGTTATCGGACGGGGCTTTTCACCTCGCCCTACCTCTTCCGCTTCAACGAGCGCATGCAGATAAACGGCGAGCCCATCGCGGATGAGACGCTGGCCGCGCTGGTGACGGAGATCCGGCCGATCGCCGACGCGATGGCCGACCACCCCACCGAATTCGAGCTGATGACGGCCGTGGCCCTGCTCTGGTATCGGCGCGAGCGCTGCGACATCGTGGTGCTGGAGGTCGGGCTCGGCGGGCGGCTGGACGCCACCAATGTGATCGGCGCGCCGGAGGCCGCCGTCATCATGAACATCGGCCTGGATCACACGGCCATCCTGGGCGACACGGTCGAGAAGATCGCCGCCGAGAAGGCGGGGATCCTGAAGCCCGGCTGCGACGTTGCGCTCTATCAGCAGAGCGCGGCGGTCGAGGCCGTGGTGCGCGAAAAATGCGCGGAAGCCGGCGCAAAGCTGCATATTGCGGACTTCTCGCAGCTTGTGCCGGCGTTCGACAGCCTGGAGGGGCAGGTCTTCTCCTATCGCGGCGTGCCCTATGCGATCCCCCTGCTCGGGGAGCACCAGCTGAAAAACGCGGCCGTGGTGCTCGAGATCGTGGAGATCCTGCGGGCGAGAGGCTGGGAGCTGCCGCAGGACACGGTCGAGCACGGGCTCTATGCCGTCTCCTGGCCCGCGCGCTTCGAGCTCGTGCGCGCCGAACCGCCCTTTGTGGTCGACGGCGGGCACAATCCCCAGTGCGCCGAGACCGTGGCGGCGAACCTCAAGCGCTATTTCCCCGGCCTGCGGCACGTGCTGCTGGTCGGCGTCCTGGCCGACAAGGACTACCCCGCGCTCTTTGACATCCTCGACACGGCGGCGGACGCCTATGTCTGCGTCACGCCGGACAGCGCCCGCGCGCTGCCGGCGGAAAAGCTCGCCGGGTATCTCGCGCGTTACGGCAAGCCCGTCACCGTCTGCGGGGACATCTCCGCGGGCGTTGAGGCGGCCTCCGCCGCGGCCGGGGAAGACGGCGCGGTCTGCGCGGTCGGCTCGCTCTACATGGCCGGGGCCGTGCGGGCCTGCTTCGGGCTGTATTAGTAGACTGTGAAAAAAGCGCTGCCTCCCCTGTGCAAGGGGAGGTGCCCCGTAGGGGCGGAGGGCTTGTGAGAAGCCGCACAGCGCCCCGAAAGTATTTGTCAGAGGGACGAACGCCCCTCATCCGCCCCAGTGTGCGCACTGGGGCACCTTCCCCCGAGGGGGAAGGCTATATGGAAGGAGTGATTGTATGGCACGGGTCATGGCGATCGATTACGGCGACCAGAGGATAGGCCTCGCGGTCTCGGATCTGCTGGGCGTGCTGGCGGGCGAGGCCTGGACCATGAACGAGTGGAACCGGGAGCGCGCCGCCCTGCGCATCGCCGAGGAGGCGAGAAAGCGGGAGGTCGGCACGCTGGTGCTCGGTCTGCCGAAGAACATGGACGGCACAGAGGGCCCGCGGGCCGCGCTGAGCCGGGAGTTCAAAAGCATGCTGGAGGAGACCTCCGGCCTGCCCGTCGTGCTCTGGGACGAGCGGCGCAGCAGCATCGAGGCCCACGCCATCCTCCACGCCGCCGGGAAAAAGGAGCGCGTGCACCGCAAGAGCGTGGACGCCGTGGCCGCAAGCCTCATCCTGGAGGGCTATCTCGGCAGCCTGCGCTGAGAAAAAGGGCGGAGAAAAGCTGCAAAAAGGTGTTTACTTCTCTTTCAAATTCTTGTATGATTAAGATATTCCAATGAAAAGGAGAGATCGCCATGAATCAAGTGCTCCAATCCCTCGGCATCGCATCCGTAGAGGTCCTGCTCCACGCCATCGTGACGCTGATCGTCTGCATCATCGCCATCAAGATCGTCACCAACATCGTCAACAAGCTCCTCAACCGCAGCCTCAAGCTGGACAACACGCTGCGCCACTATATCAGCTCCGCCGTTCACACGGTGCTGTGGGTGCTGGCCGTCATCATCGTGGCCAAATCCCTCGGCATCGACACGGCCTCCCTGGTCGCTCTGGTCGGCGTTGCCGGTCTGGCTCTGTCCCTGTCCGTGCAGAACGTGATGTCCAACCTCTTCTCCGGCATCACCCTGCTCATCACCAAGCCCTTCACCACCGGCGACGTTGTGGAAGTGGCCGGCAAGCTCGGCACCGTCAAGGCTGTCGGCCTGTTCTACACCCAGCTCGACACGCTCGACAACATCGCGGTCTCCATCCCCAACAGCGACGTGACCGGCGCGCACATCAACAACTACAGCCGCGAGCCGCTGCGCCGCGTGGACCGCACCTTCACCGCCTCCTATGAGTGCCCCACCGAGGATGTGAAGGCGGCCATCTTCGACGCCATCTCCAAGGACGAGCGCATCCTGACCGATCCCGCCCCCTTTGTCCGCCTGCTTGAGTACAAGGGCAGCACCGTCGAGTACGTCGTGCGCGTCTGGTGCCGGAACGCAGATTACTGGGATGTCTACTTCGGCCTCAACGAGAACGTGCGCGAGAGCTTTGCCGCCAAGGGCGTCAAGTTCAGCTACGAGCACGTCAACGTCCACATCGTGGAAAAGTAAAACAATACGACAAGCCGACAGAAAAGGCGCTTCCGGAGGGAGCGCCTTTTCTTCTTGACGAAAACTCAACCGCCGCGCGAGTCGCTCCCCGTGACAGTCGCTGGATTCTCCGGCGGCGATCTGCTATGATGAGGTCACAACAGACAAGGAGGACAAAAACATGGAAATGGGAAAAGAGATCCGCCGTCTGCGCAATGAGCGCGGGCTGACCCAGGAGGCCCTCGCCGCCGCGCTGAACGTGACCGCGCAGACCGTCAGCAAGTGGGAATGCGGCAACAGCATCCCCGACGTGCAGCTGCTGCCGGAGATCGCCGTATACTTCG
>CAMJQX010000138.1 GCA_946408145.1 uncultured Clostridia bacterium | reverse complement strand
CCCTCGCCGTGCACCTCGGTGGAGTCCGTGACGAAGGTGAAGGCCGCGGGGTCGGTCTGCTTGATGAGGCGCAGGGTCTGAACAAGCACGTTGCGCCGCGTGACGGTGATGATCAGCTGCTTGTCCTTGCCGGTGTAGCCGCCCTTGGCGGCGACCACCGTGGTGCCGCGGTCCATGCGTTCGTTGATCGCGCGGGAGACATCGTCCCCGCGCTCGGTGACGATGTAGATCACCTTGGCATAATCGACGCCCTGCGCCAGCGCGTCGATGACCTTGGAGGAGACGTAGATCGCGATGGCGGAGGTGAGCGCGACCTCGATGTCCCGGAATACGAGCACCGCGATCGCCACGACCGTCGCGTCGATGATCAGGAGCATGATGCCGTTGGGCACGTTGGGGAAGGGCTTTTTCAGCAGCAGCGCCGCGAGATCGGTGCCGCCGGTGCTGATGCCGCGCAGGAACAGCAGCCCCACGCCGAGGCCGGTCAGCACGCCGCCCGCCACCGCGGCCAGCAGGACGTTGTTCGCATAGCCGGGCAGGACCGCGCCGAAGAAGTCGATAAAAAACGAGAGCAGCACCGTGGCCAGCAGCGTCATGACCAGCGGCCGCAGGCCAAGCAGACGCCAGGCCGCCAGCAGCAGCGGCACGTTCAGCATCAGCGCCCAGACGCCGACGCTGATCGGCGAGATGTAGGCCAGCGCCGTCGCCAGACCGGACACCCCGCCCGGCGCGATGTCGTTCGGCACCGTGAAGACCGCGACGCCCAGCGCGACCAGCGCGCTGCCCAGCACGGAATAGAAGATGTCCAGCAGCAGTCCCTTGACGCCCTGGGGCCCCATGATCTCTTTCATAAAGCGCTCCTCGACTCAGTGTGATGGATCGGATTCGTTTCCTGCAGTATATCACACTTTCCGCCGTCTGACTACCCCCCGGGACGGGCGCAGGGCAGAGAAAGCGGAGCGCGGCGCCGTCGGCAGGATCGGCGGCGCGGAATCAGGTCCACCTGAAAAAAACTTAAAAAAATGGTTGCAGTCTTTGTCGAATATGGTATAATAATTTACATCACACGAGGGTGATTTCAAAGGTTGGAGGAGGAGAAGGATGAAATCTACCGGTATCGTCCGCAAGGTCGACGAATTGGGGCGGATCGTTCTGCCGATCGAGCTGCGCCGCACGCTGGACATCGCGGAAAAGGATGCATTGGAAATATATGTTGAGGGAGAGAGCATCGTCCTGCGCAAGTATCAGGCGGCCTGCGTGTTCTGCGGCGGGGCGAAGAACCTCGTCAGCTACAAGGGCCGCAACGTCTGCGCCGACTGCATCGGTAAGCTGCGCGACAAACTCTGAACCCCTGTCTGCATAACGAAAGCGCCGGGAATGCCATGTATTCCCGGCGCTTTCGTTTTCGGATGCACAGAGTCAAAGAGGGAAATGGATGACCATGTAAGCGTTGATCACGGTGGTGGCGACATTGGACCAACAGGCATAGCTGACGCTTTCGAGGCTCCCGTTTTCATCCAGCAGCCACCAGAACAGCGGGATCTGCACGATGAGCACGCCCAGCATCACCGCGAAATGCACGGCGATCATTTTGGGGTTGAAGTTGATCCAGTTGGATACGAAGAGACTCAAGGCGCTCAGGCTGATCAGATCGACGATGATGACCGTGATCCAGCTCTTCCTCCAGCGATAGCGCTTGAGATAGAGGACCGCCAGAGCGGCGGCAAGCGTGATCGCGAGGCGCAGGCAGAACAGCAGCACCGCGCGGCCGGTCGAAAGGCCGTAGCTCAGGGAGAAGTCCGAGGCGTCCAGCATGAAGTAGTCGTTCATCGTCAGCTTCATCAGATCCTCTTCCGACAGCGGGATCGGGATCTCCATGCCGCCGGTCATCGCGACAAGCACCGCGTCCTGGAAATCGACCCGGTTTCCGTACCAGATCTTGACCTCCTGCTCCGTCTGGCGATAGAGCCGGAAATAGCTCTCCCAAAGGCGGTCCTCCCGGTACAGGAACACCGGGACGGTCTCTCCGTCGCGCCGGAGATCCATGCGCAGGATCATGTCGTCCGGCGCGTGACTGGTCACAAAGGTGAGCGCGGGACGATAGTATACGCCGCGTCCGTCAGCGGCTGCGCTGACCGGGATGGCCAGCATGAGCATAAGCGCCAGGAGGAACGTTAGTCCCCGTCTTCTTCGATCCGTCATTTCCTGCCTCTCTGTTCAGTGCCGCAGTTTTCGGTCTCCGCGGCTTTTCGCTCCGCCCCGCCTTCCGGCGGGGCGGTCCCTTTATCCTCAGATCTCGATCTTGGCGCCCATGAGTTTGGCAAACTCGCGCACGATCGCCGTGTCGCCGGGCCAGGCGGGCGCGGTGACGAGGTTGCGGTCGACCACCGCCTGGTCCACGCCGACGGGCACGTATTCGCCGCCGGCCATCGTCACGTCGGGGCCGACCGCGGGATAGGCCGTGGCCTTGTAGCCCTTCAGGACGCCCGCCGCCGCCAGCACCTGCGGGCCGTGGCAGATGGCAGCGACCGGCTTGCCGGCCGCGAAGAACTCGCGGACGATCTCCAGGACGCGCGCGTTGAGGCGGATGTACTCCGGGGCGCGCCCGCCCGTGATGAACAGGCCCTCGTAGTCCTCGGTCTTCACCGCGTCAAAGTCCGCCGTCAGGGCGAAGTTGTGGCCGCGCAGCTCCGAGTAGGTCTGCTCGCCGAGGAAGTCGTGCACGGCGGTCGCGACCGTCTCGCCGGCCTTCTTGTCCGGGCAGACGGCGTCCACCTGGTAGCCCAGGACGCCCAGCGCCTGGAAGGGTACCATGGTCTCGTAGTCCTCTGTGAAGTCGCCGCAGAGGAGCAGCACTTTCTTTGTCATGATGATTCCTCCTGTCAGAATTGGTATGATTGATCCGGCCTCAGCCGGCGCAGTCCTGTTTCCTCAGCGCCCTGAGCTGCGCGATCATCTCGTCGCAGACCTCGTCCATGTCGCCCACGATGCCGTAGTCGCAGTAGTTGAAGATCTGGGCCTCCGGGTTCTTGTCGACGGCGACGAAGACCTCCGCGTCCACACCGGCGGTGTGGTTGACCGCGCCGGAGACGCCGAAGCTGAGGTAGAGCTTCGTCTTCACCATCACGCCGGACTGGCCGATCTGCAGCTTATAGGGCAGGATACCGCGGTCGTAGAGCGGCCGCGTGCAGCCGATCTTGCCGCCGAGGAGCTTCGCCAGCGTGCGGTAGCGCTCGAGATGCTCGCCGTCCTTGAGGCCGTTGCCGACGCAGACGATGCAGTCGGCGTTCGCGATGTCCAGCTCCGGGTCGTTCTCATCCGGGATGAAGTCGATATGCCGGCAGCGGATGGCCGCCGGGTCGAAGCTGATCTCCTCCTCGATCTCCTCGATCTGCGCCTTCCTGCCCGCGGGGGCGTACTTGAAGGTGCCGGGGCGGATGGTGCCGACCTGCGGGCGCAGCTCGGGTACGGTGATGACCGCCATGATCTTCCCGCCGACGGCGGGCTCGATGAACTGGATGTCTTCGGTCTCCGGATCCCAGTCGAGCTCCATGGCGTCGGAGGTGCAGCCGGTATTGAGCTGCACGGCGAAGCGCGGGGCGAAGTCGCGCCCGTCGATGGTCCCGCCGACGAAGATCGCGGAGGGAGCATATTTGCGCGAGAGGACGGTGAAGGCGTTGGCCCAGGCGTCGGTGTTGAAGTACTCATAGCCCGTGCCGCGCACGCGGATGAGCCCGTCGACGCCGCAGTCCCTGATCTTTTCCTCCTCCGCCTCGGGCAGCGCGCCGATGATCACGGCGTAGAGCCTGTCTCCCGTCTTGTCGCAGAGCCTGCGGATCTCACAGCAGAGCTCCAGGCCCACCGGCGCGGCGCTCTTCCCGTCGTGCTCGATGTAGACCCACATGTTCTTGTAGTCGGATTTCTGCATATCCCTCACCTCCTCAGAGCGAGCCTTTTTCCGTCAGCAGCTCCAGGAGCCTGCCGACGTCCGAGCGGGCGCTGCCGGTGCGGATGATCTGACCGGGCTCGGGCAGCTCGGGCGGGTAGATCTTCGGGACAATCGTGCCGGAGCCGGGCACGCCGATCTTCTGCAGGTCGAGCCCGTCGATGTTGTTTTCCGTATAGACGGTGATCTCCGCCCTCTTGGCGGCGAGATAGGCCTCCAGATTCGGAAGCCGCCCGAAGAAGTTGTCCTTCTCGACGGTGATGAGGCAGGGCAGCGTCGCTTCGACGATCTCCTTGCCGTTCTCCAGCGCGCGCGTCGCGCGGATCTTCCCGTCCCCGACCGCGTCGACGCTGAGGCAGCAGGAGATCTGCGCCGCGTCGAAGCGCTCGGCGAGCTGCGAGGCCATCTGGCCTGTCGCTCCGTCCTGGGATTCCTTGCCGCAGAAGATCAGGTCGAACTGCCCTTTCATCGCGGCGGCCATGACGATGGAGTAGCTGGTGGAGAGCGTGTCGGCCCCGCCGAAGGGACGGCCGCTGATCAGCACCGCCTCGTCCCCGCCGACGGCGAGGCACTCGCGCAGGGTGCTCTCGGCCATGGGCGGGCCCATCGTGATCAGGGTGATCTTGCCGCCGTATCTCTCCTTGACCTGCACGGCCGCCTCCAGCGCGTTCAGGTCGAGGGGGTTGGTCAGCGTCGGCACGCCGGTGCGGACCAGATTGCCGGTCTCGGGATCCATCTTCACGAGGTCGATATCCGGGATCTGCTTGACGCAGACAAGAATGTTCAGCATGCTTCTCCCTCCCCTCACGCTCTCTCGGCAAGGGCGCTGTCGCAGACCTTGCCCGGATTCAGGATCATATCGGGGTCGAACACCGCCTTGATCTGCCGCATCAGCTCAAACACGTCCTCGCCGACGGACT
>CAMJQX010000137.1 GCA_946408145.1 uncultured Clostridia bacterium | reverse complement strand
ACACGCCGCGCACGACGCGCTCCACCCGCGCCTCGCAGTCGATGCCGCGCAGCAGAAGCTCGTAAACCGCATTCCCGTCCATCGCGCACCCGCCTTTGAAAAGAATTAAAGAATCAATTCATATTATACCAAAAACACACAGCAAGGTAAAGTCCCGTGCGGAGGGAACGCTGCGTCTTGCCAAAAAACCGCCCGCATGGTATAATATTTTAATACGACTTATGGGACAGAAGGACGCCGGGCGGCATTCCCGCCCGCAGGGAATATACTATGGATCTTTCGGAACTGAAGCTGGTCACGGCCAGCAACATCATCAAGCTGCGCACCGGCGCAGGCATGACACAGGCGGAGCTCGGCGCGGCGCTCAACTACTCGGACAAGACCATCTCCAAGTGGGAGCGGGGCGAGGCCATCCCCGACGCCTATGTGCTGACCCAGATGGCGGAGATGTTCGGCGTCACGGTGGATGCGCTGCTGTCCGCGGAGGAGCGCTGGAAGCCGGCGCCCGACCCGGACGACGTGCCGGACCGCAGCTACAGCGTGAACATGATCATCGCCGTGGCGGTGCTCGGCGTCTGGACGCTGGCGCTGACGGCCTTTGTCGCCCTCTGGCTCGTGGGGATCATCCGCTGGCAGATCTTCGTCGTCGCGCTGCCGGTCTCGGTCCTGACCTATCTGGTGCTGATCTGCGTCTTCGGCAAGAAGCGGCATCTGCAGTTCGTGATCGCGCTCTTCGTGCTGAGCCTGTTTATCATGGCCTATCTGCTCTTCGTCCATTCCAATCCCTGGCAGATCTTTCTGGTCTGCGTGCTGGCGGAGGCGCTGGTCTTCCTCAGCTGCAATATCAAAAAACGGCCGAAATTCCTGCGCAAGCAGAAGAAACAAGTATGATTCTACGATTCGTAGAGTGAGTCGATCCCGGGGTAGAGAAGGGTCTACCCCGGGATTTCTGCGCGGTCCGAACGGTAGAGTCCCATCCCGGCAGGATAGCTTGCGCTGACAGCGCCGCCGTCCTATCCTGTAAACATGATAATCATGCGAAAGGACGAACGACCATGAGCTATGTTCTCAGCTGCTGCTCCACCGCCGATCTGAGCAGGGAGCATTTTGAAGCGCGCGGCATCCACTATGTCTGCTTCCACTACGCCCTCGACGGCGTGGAGTATCCCGACGACCTCGGCCAGTCCATGCCCTTTGACGAGTTCTACGCCAAAATGGCGGCCGGAGCCGACACCCGCACCTCGCAGGTGAGCATCACCGAGTACGTGGAGCATTTCTCCAGCTTTCTCGAGCAGGGGCTGGACGTGATCCACGTCTGCCTGTCCTCCGGCATCTCCGGCACCATCAACTCCGCCCAGAACGCCGCGCTGATCGTGCGCGAGCGCTACCCGGAGCGGAAGATCTACATCATCGACTCGCTCGGCGCCTCCTCGGGCTACGGCCTGCTGATGGACGGCGCGGCGGACAGACGGGACGAGGGTCTGAGCGTGGACGAGTGCGCCAGGTGGATCGAAGACAATCGCCTCAAGCTCCACCACTGGTTCTTCTCCACGGATCTGAGCTTCTACGTCAAGGGCGGCCGCATCTCCAAGACCGCGGCGATCTTCGGCGGCCTGCTGGAGATCTGCCCGCTGCTGAACATGGACGATCAGGGGCGGCTCATCCCGCGTTACAAGATCCGCACCAAGAAAAGAGTCATCCGCGAGTGCGTCAGGAAGATGGAGGAGCATGCCCGCGGCGGTCATGACTACGACGGCAAGTGCTACATCTCCATGTCGGCCTGCCTGCCCGAGGCGCGGGCCGTGGCCGATCTGGTCGAGGAGAAGTTCCCGAAGCTCAACGGCAGGGTCGTCATCAACAGCGTGGGCACCACGATCGGCTCCCACACCGGTCCGGGCACAGTGGCCCTCTTCTTCTGGGGCGACGAGCGCGTGGACTGAGCACAGTTTTCAGATTTCAGTTTTCAGAAGACGGGAATAGCGCCGAGCGCCTAGTGCCCAGCGCCAAGGAGACGGGAGACGCGGCTTTAGATTTTAGTATTCAGATTTTGTTTTCAGTTTTCAGAAACGGGAAGATCTCCGGCGGAGTCGGAGATCTTCCCGTTTGATTATGACGATCGCTGTTCCACCGAAAGCCGAACGCTGTGCGCTAGGCGCGGCGGATGACGCGGAAGGGATCCATACCGTTGCCGGAGAGGCTGGTGAAGCTCAGGCTCGCGGCCACGTGATCCGCCATGCTCTGGCGTGCCAGCTCCGGCATGCGCATGCGGATGGCCGAGACCACAGAGATGTGGTTGTACTTCACGCCGGCGAGCCAGGGGTTGGCGTCGTTGTCCTGCTGGACGATGAACTCCAGCATGGAGGCCTGATACATGGTCAGCTTCGGCAGGATCTGCTCATAGCTCTGCACCACGTAGGGGTTGCCGCAGGAGTTGATGATGAGCCGGTGGAAGGGCATGTCCGTCTCCTTCATGCCGAGGATGTCGCGGTTCTCCACACTCTCCTTGAAGGCCTCGGCCAGCAGGCTCAGCTCCCGCAGCACGGGGTCGTCCGCCCGGTAGGCGCAGAGGGCCGCAGCGGTGCTCTCCACCGCGTCACGCACGCGGTAGAGGTCGATCATATCCGTCAGGCTCAGATCCAGCACGAAGCTGCCGGGCTGGCCCGGATGGCTGACCACGAAGCCGATCTCGCTCAAGCTCTGCACCGCCTCGGCCACGGGTGTGCGGGAGATGCCGAGAGACGAGGCGATCTGGTTGACGTTGAGCTTGCTGCCCGGCGCGACGCGCAGCGCAAGGATCTCGTCGTACAGGAGCTTCATCACCAGATCCTTGAGCTTGGCGTCGGGGCTGGCGTTCATATACTGCTTGAGCTGAAACTTGTCCATGCCGTGCCTCCCGCCTCAGTGGCGGCTCTCGTAGTCGCGGATCACGCCTTCCAGACGGCTGAGCAGGCGCTCGGCCGGGCGCTTGAGGTACTTGGCAGCGTCGGCCACGGTGGCTTTCTTCAGCATGCCCTTGGCCAGCGGCGTGTTCATCATCGCAAGGAAGGGCTTGGCGCGCGGCTCGGTCCGGCCCAGCTCCCCCAGCAGCCAGGGGTAGGCCGCCATGATGTCGGTCAGCTTGGTGTTTTCGTTGATGATCATATCGGTCTTCCTTTCTGTTTTGTTCTCAACTAAAATAGCACGCGGCGGGCGGAAAAGCAAGAGAAGCGCCGCGTTTCCGTGCAGCGGCAAAAAAGGCCTGTGATATGTTGAAATTCTCCGCATTTGTGTTATAATAACTCATTATGAAAAATAGGGGGAGAAGCGGCCGCGGGCCGCGGCCCCCGAAAAATGGAGGCATACGAAACAAACCATGGGCAAAAAGCAGTTCAAGGCCGAGTCCAAACGGCTCCTCGACCTGATGATCAATTCCATTTACACCAACAAGGAGATCTTCCTGCGCGAGATCCTCTCCAACGCGTCCGACGCCATCGACAAGCTCTGCTATCTCTCGCTGACCGACGACAAGGTCGGCCTCAGCCGCGACGATTTCCGCATCGACATCATCGTCGACAAGCAGGCGCGCACCATCACCGTGCGCGACAACGGCATCGGCATGACTCTCGAGGAGGCCGAGAGCAACCTCGGCGTCATCGCCAAGTCCGGCTCCTACAAGTTCAAGGACGAGATGGACAGCGGCAAGGCGGAGGATCTCTCCATCATCGGCCAGTTCGGCGTGGGCTTCTACTCCGCCTTCATGGTGTCCGACGAGGTCACCGTGCTCTCCCGCAAGTACGGCGAGGCGCAGGGCGTGCAGTGGCAGAGCAGGGGCGCCGACGGCTATACCGTCACCCCGATCGAGAAGGAGACGGTCGGCACCGACGTCATCATGCACCTCAAGCCCGACGGGGAGGACGAGATCTACGGCTCCTATCTGGAGGTCTGGAAGATCAAGGCCCTCGTGCGCAAGTACTCCGACTATGTGCGCTGGCCCATCAAAATGGACGTGGAGCACCAGGAGCGCTTCGAGACCGGTGAGAAGAACGACGACGGCAGCCCGAAGTACGAGTACCGCATGGTCACGGAGAACGAGACGCTCAACTCCATGGTCCCCATCTGGCAGCGCTCCAAGAGCGAGGTCACGGACGACGACTGCATCGCCTGGTACAAGGAGAAGAACCGCGACCGCAAGGATCCCTGCGCGCTGGTGCGCGTGAGCGCCGAGGGCCAGGTGAGCTACAAGGCCATGCTCTTTGTCCCCGGCGAGCAGAACGAGAACGTCTTCATCGGCGACAACAAGGGCGGCATCACGCTCTACTCCAACGGCGTCATGATCATGGAGAAGTGCGACAAGCTCGTGCACGACTATTTTGACTTCGTCAAGGGCGTCGTCGACTCTCCGGATCTCTCGCTGAACATCTCCCGCGAGATCCTGCAGCACGACCGCCAGCTGCGCATCATCGGCCAGAACCTGGAAAAGCGCATAAAAGGGGAGCTGGAAAAGCTCATGCGCGACGACCGGCCCAAGTACGAGGAGTTCTTCCGCAACTTCGGCAGCGACCTGAAGGTCGGCGTGTGCGACGAGTACGGCCGCTACAAGGATTTCCTGCGCGACCTGCTGCTGTTCTACACCTCCGAGGACCATATGGTCACGCTCAAGGAGTATGTCGAGAACATGCCCGAGAGCCAGAAATTCATCTACTTTGCCACCGCCGGCACCGTGAAGCTCGCCATGAACCTGCCCCAGTGCCAGGAGGTGCGCAATCGCGGCTTCGAGCTCATCTACCTCAACAGCCCGCTCGACGAGATGGTGCTGGATGCCCTCCGCGAGCAGGACGGCAAGAGCTTCTGCAACGTCGTCACCGACGACCTGGGCTTCGACACCGACGAGGAGAAGAAGGCCGCCGAGGAGCG
>CAMJQX010000136.1 GCA_946408145.1 uncultured Clostridia bacterium | reverse complement strand
TCATGATCGCCCAGCTCCGCTCGGCGGACTACTCCAAGTTCGACATGGGCAAGGTTTACATGTTCATCCTGCTGGCCATCCTGCCGGTGCTGATCGTGTATATCATCCTCTCCAAGTCCATCATCCGCGGCGTCACCGCCGGCTCCGTCAAGGGCTGAGCGCTTCGCCGGAGAAATACCGACACAAAGAATTTCGGCGGGCTCCTCGCAAGAGGAGCCCGTTGGCAAAGGAGCGACAGTATGCTGAAAGAATTGGGTATTTACAGGGGCGTCAACCTGGGCGGCTGGTTCTCCCAGTGCGACTACAGCGAGGAACGCCTGAATGGCTTCATCACCGAGCCGGATTTTGCGCAGATCGCCGCCTGGGGCTTTGACCATGTGCGCATCCCGGTGGACTACAACGTGGTGCAGAACGCGGACGGCAGCATGAGGGAGGAGGGCCTGCGGCGCATCGACGGAGCGCTGGCGCTCTGCGGAAAATACGGTCTGCGCGCGGTGCTGGATCTTCACAAGACCCAGGGCTATTCCTTCGACGACGGAGAAAAGGAGAGCGGCTTCTTTGAAAGCGACCGCTGCCAGGAGCTCTTTTACGCGCTCTGGGAAGTCTTTGCCGCGCGCTGGGGCGCGCTCTCCGACCGGGTCGTCTTTGAGCTTCTCAACGAGGTGACGGAGGAGCGTTATCTCCCCACGTGGAAGCGCATCTCCCGCGAGTGTGTGCGCAGGATCCGGCAGCACGCGCCGGACACCCTGATCCTGCTCGGCAGCTACAACTGGAACAGCGCCCGGACGCTGCCCGCGCTGGATCCGCCCTATGACGACAGGGTGCTATACAACTTTCACTGCTACGAGCCGCATACCTTCACCCATCAGGGCGCCTACTGGGCCGAACAGTTCCGGGACGTCCGCTGCAGCTACGACGAGAGCGGCGCGTCGGAAGCCTTCTTTGAGGACTTCCTCGCTCCCGCGCTGGAGAAGGCGGAAAAAGAACACTGCGAGCTCTACTGCGGCGAATACGGTGTGATCGACGTCGTTTCGCCGGAGGAGGCGCTCAAATGGTTCCGCGACCTGCACGCCGTCTTCGAGCGGCACGGCATCGCCCGCAGCCTGTGGAGCTACAAGCAGATGGATTTCGGCCTGAGCGACGCGCGCATGGACGGCGTGCGGGAGGAGCTGCTTTCCCTGCTGTAAGGCATCCCCTTCGGGGGAGCCCCTCCGCCCGCAGAGGCCGCATGTATGGTAATCGTTTAACTTTGTTTTTCTCTGTATGAACGATTCCAAAACACGAAAAAGGAAAGACTATTTCCCGAAAAAACAGGACCGACCCTGAGGGGCGGTCCTGTTTTTTTCGTTCCGCTTAGGAATAATCGCTAAAAAAGCGGCGAAACAATTGTGTTATAACGACAAAATTAGAAAAAATGTCAATTTCCTCTTGAAATACTACGCGGGATGCGCTATTCTCAAATTACGAAAACGTTTAACTAACGAGAGGAGATCGTTGTGGTTTCTTTGAAAGACATCGCGCTGCAATGCGGCGTCTCGGTCGCCACGGTGAGCAAGGTGCTCAACGGCCAGCCGGGCATAGGCGAAGCCACGAGAGAGCGTATCCTCTCCACGGCCAAGGAGCTGGGCTATACCGCCAATTCCGCCGCCCGCGCGCTGAAGACCAACCGGACCTACAACCTCGGCGTCGTGTTCGTCGACCTGCAGAACAGCGGCTTCATGCACGAGTATTTTGCCTCGATGCTCAACTTCTTCCGCATCGAGTCGGAGCGCCGCGGCTACGACCTCGCCTTCATCAACAGCAACGTCGGCCATCTGGACAGGAGCTATCTGCAGCACGCGCTCTACCGCGGGGTCGACGGCGTCGCCATCGTGTGCGCTGATTTTACGGATCCGCTGGTCTACGAGCTGGTGAGCTCCAATCTGCCCGTGGTCACGCTGGACCATGCCTACAACAACCGGACGGCGGTACTTTCGGACAATGTAAACGGCATGATGAGCCTCGTCCGCTACGTCTACGGGAAGGGCCACCGCCGTATCGCCTACATCCACGGCAACCCTACGGCGGTGACGGAGAACCGCCTGACCGGGTTTTTCAAGGCCTGCGAAGAGCTCGGGATCGACGTGCCGGACGCCTATATCCGCGAGTGCGAGTATCACGAGCCGAACAGCTGCTGCCGGGCGACGAAGGAAGTCCTGGCCCTGAAGGAGCGGCCCAGCTGCATCTTCTTCTCCGACGACTACTCCTACATCGGCGGCGCAAACGCCATCGCGGAAGCGGGCCTGCGCGTCCCGGAGGATATCTCGGTCGTCGGCTACGACGGGATCCATATGGCCAAGGTGACCAGCCCGCGGCTCACCACCTGGGAGCAGAACACCGCCGAGCTCGGCAGGCTCGCGGCGGACAAGCTCATCGAGCGCATCGAGCACCCGCGCACCGCTCTGCCGGAGCACATCGTGGTGCAGGGGCGGCTCCTGGAGGGCGGGACCGTCAAGCAGCTCAATTGATTCCCCAAGGGATCAGACAAAGAAACTCACAGCAGAGGAGGCAGGGAGATGACGCGAGAGCAGGCGAGAAAGCTGGCGGAGGAGCTGGTCGGCCGCATGACCGTGGAAGAGCGGGCCGGGCAGCTGCGTTTTGACGCGCCCGCGATCGAACGCCTCGGCGTCCCCGCCTGCAACTGGTGGAACGAGGGCCTGCACGGCGTGGCCCGCGGCGGCACCGCCACCGTCTTCCCGCAGGCCATCGGCCTCGCCGCGATGTTCGATACCGAGCTGCAGCGGCAGATCGGCGACGCGGTCTCGACCGAGGCCAGAGCCAAATACAACGCCCTCTCCGCCGAGGGCGACCGCGACATCTATCACGGGCTGACCTTTTGGTCGCCCAATATCAATATCTTCCGCGATCCCCGCTGGGGGCGCGGCCATGAGACCTACGGCGAGGACCCCTATCTGACCGCGCGGCTGGGCGTCGCCTTCGTCCGCGGCCTGCAGGGCAGCGGCGGGACGCTCAAGACTGCCGCCTGCGCCAAGCACTTTGCCGTGCACAGCGGTCCGGAGGCCCTGCGGCACAGCTTCAACGCCCTCGCCTCCGAAAAGGACATGGAGGAGACCTATCTGCCCGCTTTCCGCGCGCTCGTGCGGGAGGCGAAGGTCGAGGCCGTCATGGGCGCCTACAACCGCACCAACGGCGAGCCCTGCTGCGCCCATCCCGCGCTGATGAAAAAGCTGCGCGGGGACTGGGGCTTTGAGGGCCATTTCGTCTCCGACTGCTGGGCGATCCGGGATTTCCACGAAAGCCACAGGATCACCGCTCAGCCGACCGAGTCCGTGACCAGGGCGCTGAAGGCCGGCTGCGACCTCAACTGCGGCTGCACCTATCAGCATGTCATGAACGCCTACGCGCAGGGCATGATCAGCGAGGAGGACATCACGCGCTCTGCCGTCCGTCTCTTCACCACCCGCTTCCTGCTCGGCATGCTGGGCGGGGAGGGGAGCGAGTACGACGCGATCCCCTATTCCGTGATCGAGTGCCCCGAGCATCTGGCGCTCTCGGAGCGGGCCGCGCGGGAATCCTGCGTGCTGCTGAAAAACGACGGGCTCCTGCCTCTCGATCCTGCCAAATGCGGCACCCTCGGGGTCATCGGCCCCAACGCCAACAGCCGCAGCGCCCTGATCGGCAACTACCACGGCACCGCCTCGCGCTATGTGACCGTGCTCGAGGGCATCCAGGATCTCTGCGCCGGGGCGAATCGCGTGCTCTATTCCCAGGGCTGCGATCTCAGCCGTGACCGCGTGGAGCCGCTGGCGCAGGCCAACGACCGCCTTGCGGAGGCCGTCGCCGTCGCGAAGAACAGCGACACCGTCATCCTCGTCCTCGGCCTGGATGAGACGCTCGAGGGCGAAGAGGGCGACACCGGCAACAGCTATCACTCCGGCGACAAGGAGGATCTGCTCCTGCCGGGATCCCAGCGCATCCTGCTGCATCGGGTGCTCGAGCTCGGCAAGCCCACGGTCGTGATCCTCATGGCCGGCAGCGCCATCGATCTGAGCGAGGCGCAGGAGAAGGCGGACGCCGTGCTGCTGACCTGGTACCCCGGCGCGCAGGGCGGCAGAGCCGTCGCCGAGCTGCTCTTCGGAAAAGCCTCTCCCTCCGGCAAGCTGCCCGTCACCTTCTACCGCAACGAGGCGCTCGCCGAGATGCCGGACTTCACCGATTACAGCATGCAGAACCGCAGCTACCGCTACTACCGCGGCGAGCCGCTCTATCCCTTCGGCTACGGCCTGAGCTACGGCCGCTGCGCCGTGATCGGCTGCGAAGCGAGCCGGGAGCGCGTCGAGGTGCGCGTGAAGAACGAGGGCGGCTTCGACACCGAGGAGGTGCTGCAGCTCTACTGTAAGGACGAGGCTTCGCCCCTCGCGCCGCCGAATCCCGTGCTCTGCGGCTTCCGCCGTATCCGTCTGGCCGCGGGCGAGGAGGCCGTCTTTACGCTCGCTCCCGACCCGAATGCCTTCACCGTCGTCGACGAGACGGGCGCGCGCATCCCCGGCAGCGGCCGCTGGACGCTCTATGCCGGCTTCGGCCAGCCCGACGCGCGGACCGAGGCGCTGAGCGGTCAAAAGCCCTTCACCGTTTCGCTCCGCTGAAGCGCAGCTTTTTTTCCGGAAGAACTTGGCGCTCCTCGCTCCTCCGCTCCCCCTGGACAGAGAGCGGCGGCGCGGCAGCCCAGATCTTTATAAAATAAGTAAAACAGGAATTATTGACAAGGAGGAACACCATGAAAAAGATCCTGTCTCTCGCCCTCGCGCTGTGCATGATCGTTGCACTGTTCGCCGTCGCCCCGACGGTCGCCTGCGCCGATGATCAGACCGTTCTGACCATGTGGTGCATCGCCACCGAGTCCGACGCCAACCGCCCCG
>CAMJQX010000135.1 GCA_946408145.1 uncultured Clostridia bacterium | reverse complement strand
TTGAAGCTGTCGGCATTCTCACGGAAGAGCTGTTCCACGCGCTCGCGGAGCAGGGCGTTTTCCTCCTTCTCCAGCGCCGGATCCTCCTGCAGCAGCTGCGTCGCCT
Organism: uncultured Clostridia bacterium; assembly: GCA_946408145.1. The sequence goes on along the minus strand of CAMJQX010000135.1, from coordinate 4,816 downwards.
CCTGCTGCGCGCGCTGGAGCGTGTTCGCGTCCGCGCCGAGGTCGGCGATGTGCATCTCCGGCAGACCGTGCTGCCGGGAACCGAAGAAATCGCCCGGCCCGCGCAGGCGCAGATCCTCCTCCGAGATCTTGAAGCCGTCGTTGGTTTTCGTCATGATGGAGAGCCTGGCCTTCACGTCTTCACTGTCCGCGTCGGAGACGAGGATGCACCAGCTCTTGTGCTGCCCGCGCCCCACGCGGCCGCGCAGCTGATGCAGCTGGCTCAGGCCGAAGCGCTCGGCGTTCTCGACGATCATCAGCGCCGCGTTCGGTACGTCCACGCCGACCTCGATGACCGTGGTAGAGACGAGGATGTCGATCTCCCCGGCCACGAAGGCGGCCATCACGGCGTCCTTCTCCTTTGCCTTCATTCTGCCGTGCACGCAGGCGACGCGAAGCTCCGGAAATGCAGCCTGCAGCTCTCTTGCGTGTTCCTCGGCGGACTTGAGCGGTACGGCCAGCTCTTCGTTTTCCTCCACCATCGGGCAGACGACGAAAACCTGACGCCCCTCGGCCGTGAGCTTTCGGATGAAGCCGTTGAGCCGGCTGCGGTAGCTCTCATCCACCGCGAAGGTGTCCACCCTCTGCCGCCCGGGCGGCAGCTCGTCAATGATCGACACATCGAGATCGCCGTAAATGATCAGCGCGAGCGTCCGGGGGATCGGCGTGGCGGACATGACGAGCACGTGCGGCCGGCCTCCCTTGCCGATGAGGGCGGAGCGCTGCTCGACGCCGAAGCGGTGCTGCTCGTCCGTAACGACAAGGCCGAGACCGGCATACTCCACATCCTGACTGAACAGGGCGTGTGTGCCGATGATCAGATCTATCCCGCCGTCGCGGAGCTGGGCCTTGACCTCACGCTTTTCCTTAGCCGTCATCGCGCCGGTCAGCTTGCCGACACGCAGGCTCAGCGGCTCGAGCATGGCGCTGAGCGTGTGATAATGCTGCTCGGCGAGGATCTCGGTCGGGGCCATAAAGGCGCTGCCGTACCCGCTTTTCCACACGTACCAGATCAGCGCCGCGGCCACCAGCGTTTTGCCGCTGCCGACGTCGCCCTGTACGAGGCGGTTCATCACGCCGCCGCCGCGCAGATCGGCTACAGCCTGTTCGACGGCCCTGCGCTGTGCGCCTGTCGGGGAGAAGGGGAGCGTCCGCCAGAACGCATCAAGATCGGCCTCCCCGATCGGGATGCCGCCCTCGCGCACGCGCTCGCCGCGCAAACGGCCGAGGGCGCAGGCCAGCACGAACAGCTCTTCAAAGATGAGCCGACGCCGCGCCAGCTCCAGCGCGCCGAAGTCGGCGGGGAAGTGGATGTTCTCATAGGCGTATCGGGCGGGCGCAAGCTCGCAGCGGCGGCGGACTGCCTCCGGCAGGATGTCCGGGATCTGATCGCCGCAGAGATCCAGCCCCTGCCGGACGGCCTGCACGATCGCGCGCTGGTTGAGCCCCGCGCTCATTCGGTAGATGGGCATGATGCGCCCGGTCACGCCGTTTTCTTTCCCCTCCTTCTCGAAGACGGGGTTGGTCATGCTGCGGTGCGCGCCCTTGACCTCCATCCGCCCGAAGAAGACATACTCCTCGCCGCGGTGGATGCTGTCTTTCACGTAGGATTGGTTAAAGTAGGTGATGTCGACGATGCCGCTGTCGTCCACAGCTTTGAACTTCACCAGATCCAGACCGCGGCGGACGCGGGTCAGCCGCGGGGTGTCGGCCGCGATGGCCTGGATGCAGACCTGCTCGCCGTCGAGCGCGAGCGCGATCGGGCGGTACTGCGTGCGGTCCTCATAGCGTCGGGGATAAAAGGAAACAAGGTCACGGAGAGTAAAGACGCCGAGCTTGTTGAGCGCCAGCGCCTTTTTCTCTCCTATGCCCTTGATGTAGCGAACGTCGGTATTGAGATCAGCCATAAAATCAGATCATTCGGAAAACTTCAGTGTGTAAGCGTCGTTGACGAGGGTGAACTTTTCGATCAGACCGCTGGTGCAGATGACGCGCTTCGAGTCGGTGACGAGGATCATCTCAAAGCCGCCGTACTGCCGCCAGTAGTTGAGCGCCTTGTTTTCCCCCATGACGTACATCGCGGTGGACAGGCAGTCGGCCATGGTGCCGTCTTCACAGATGATGGTCACGGAGGTCAGCGAATTGTTGGCCGGGTAGCCGGTGGCGGGGTTGAGGATGTGCCCGTAGGTCCTGCCGTTCATGGCGGTGAACTGATCCTGATAGGCCGCGCTGGTGACGACGGCGGTCTCGCCGACGGTGATCACGCCCAGATGCGTCGCGGGATTGGCCGGATCCTGGATGCCGACCGTCCAGAGCGAGCCGTTGGGCTTGACGCCGAGCGTCTGCACGTTGCAGCCCATGGAAATGAAGGCGCTCTCCACGCCGGCCTGACGCATCGCGTCGATGGCGTTTTCACTGGCGCAGCCCTTGGCCACGGCAGCAAGCGTCAGCTCCGCCCCGATGGGCAGAGAGACCGAATAGGCTCCCGAGCTCGGAAAGCTTGTGAGCACCAGCTTGTCGAAGCAGAGCTTCGCCATTTCGGCGGAGATCTCCTCGTCGGTGGGGAGATAGTATTTGCCGTCCACAAAGCCCCAGCGCTTGACGAGCGGGTAGATGGAAAGATCGAGGGCGCCGCCGCTCTGGGTATAGACCGTCATGGCCGAGGAGAGCATCTTTGCCACCTGCGCCGAGACGATCACGTTCTGCCCTTGCGAGTGGTTGATGCTGTAGACCGTGCTGTTGGGAAGCTCCGGATCGAGGGCCGCGTCCATGGAGACAATGACGCCCTCGGCGGCATTGAGGCCGGCTTCGGCCTTTTTGCCATAGGCGGTGAGGGTCATGATGGTGTTCATAGCCGAGATCTGGCGCTTCGTCTCCCGCGATTCTCCGCAGGCACAGAGCGGGAGCAGCATGCACAGACAGAGCAGGACGGCGATAAGACGGATTTTATAACTGATCCTTGTGCGCTTCATAGAATTCTCTGTAATCCTTTAGCATGTATTTGAGCAGGTTCGGCGTGTCGAGCTGATAGGGACAGCGGCTGCTGCAGCTGTGACACTCGATGCAATTCTCGATGCGGTTCATCTTTTCCTGCCACTCGGGCGTCATGTACTGCTGCCAGGGGGAGCGGCGCAGCAGCATGTTCATGCGGGCGCAGTTGCGGATCTCGATGCCCATGGGGCAGGGCATGCAGTAGCCGCAGCTGCGGCAGAAGGAGCCGGAGAGCTCCTGCCGCTCCTGCTTGATGAAGGCGGCCAGCTCCTCGTCCATGTCCGGATCCTCCTCCGCCACGGCGAGCCACTGTTCCAGCTCTTCCATGTGCTGGATGCCCCAGATGGGGACGACGTTTTCATGCTGCTTCATAAAGGCGTGGCAGGCGCGCACATTGGTAAGCATGCCGCCGGCCAGACCCTTCATGGCGATATAGCCCATGTTCGCCGCTCTGCACTTGTCGGCGAGCGCCAGATCCCTGTCGGCGGAGATGTAGCTGAAGGGGAACTGCAGGGTCTCAAAATTGCCGGAGGCGATGCAGTCCTCCGCAATGTTGACGCGGTGCGAGGTGACGCCGATATGCCCGATCCAGCCGCGCTCTCTGGCCTCCAGCGCGCCGGCGTATGGGCCGTCGGGGTCGTTGACGTCCGGCACTTCCAGCACCTGATGAAACTGGAAGAGGTCGATGTAATCGGTCTTCATCCGGCGAAGGCTCAGTTCGATGTGCTCCAGCACGGTCTTCTTGTCCTTCCCGGCGCTCTTGGTAGAGAGGACGATCCGATCCCGCACGTCGGAGAGGGCGAGGCCGATCTTCTCCTCGCTGTCGGTATAGGCGTTGGCGGTGTCAAAATAGTTGATGCCGCCCTCGTAGGCCGCGCGCAGGAGCTTCACGGCGTCCTCCTTGCTGCAGCGCTGCAGGGGCAGGCAGCCCATGGCGGTTTTGGTGACCATCAGTCCGGTTTTGCCGAGCATTATTTTTTTCATGTGCTTCTCTCCTTGCCAAAGGCGGTCAGAACGCTGTACTATCGTACGATCGAATAAAATACAAAACAAGGCTTGCCTTTGCGCGTGAACTTTGCTATAATACGCAAGGTCGATCCGTTAATGGACATTATATCAAAGTTCCGCCGTAAAGTAAATACGGGGATTGACCGGAATATCCGCGGCTGTAGCTCAGCTGGATAGAGTGCCAGACTCCGACTCTGGAGGTCGTGGGTTCGAATCCCGTCAGCCGTACCACACATAAAACGACAGGTTTTTGACCTGTCGTTTTTTGTTCTCTATTCTTCCTCGTTTTATCACGACAGCATGAGATCAACTTGATATAAACCGATCTCATTTGATTTTTTCTGACTTCAGAATTTTGCTTTGAAAGATCATACTTCATCTTGATTCATGAGATAAAGCGTTGTATAATATATTGAAATATTTTGATCACGGGAGGCGCTGTTCATGTCACAGGAAGCAATTCTGAAGCTGAAGGAAATGGTCGCCAAGAGCGATAACATCGTCTTTTTCGGCGGAGCCGGCGTCTCCACGGAGAGCGGCATCCCTGATTTTCGCAGTGTCGACGGGCTGTATAATCAAAAGTATAAATATCCGCCTGAGACCATTTTAAGCCATTCTTTTTTCGTATCTCATCCGGATGAATATTATGATTTTCACCGTGCAAAGCTTGTGATCGAGGGTGTCAAGCCCAACCGTGCACATATTCGTCTGGCTGAACTGGAGGCGGAAGGAAAACTGAAAGCGGTTATCACGCAGAACATTGACGGTCTGCATCAGGC
>CAMJQX010000134.1 GCA_946408145.1 uncultured Clostridia bacterium | reverse complement strand
GGAGGAAATCATTTATGAAGCATGCTGTTATCGTGACCGGCGGCAAGCAGTACCGCGTGGCTGAGGGCGATGTGATCTTCGTCGAAAAGCTCGATGTCGCTGCTGGCGAGTCCGTCAAGTTCGATCAGGTCCTGGCCGTTGTCGACGGTGAGACCGCCGTGTTCGGCGCTCCTGTGATCGAGGGCGCTTCCGTCACCGCCAATGTGGTGAAGAACGGCAAGGGCGCAAAGGTCCGCGTGTACAAGATGAAGCCGAAAAAGGGCTATCGTCGTACCCAGGGCCATCGTCAGCCCTATACCAAGGTTCAGATCGAAGCCATCAACGCTTAAGCATTCCGCAACTGATTTTGACTTATGGAGGTGTAACCTAAATGGCACATAAAAAAGGTATGGGTTCTACCAAGAACGGCCGCGACTCCGAGTCGAAGCGTCTTGGTGCCAAGAGAGCCGATGGGCAGTTTGTCCTGGCCGGCAACATCCTTGTCAGACAGCGCGGAACCAAGATCCACCCGGGCACCAACGTGGGCAAGGGCAAGGATGACACTCTGTTCGCCCTCGTGGACGGCACTGTGAAGTTCGAGCGCATGGGCAAGGACCGCAAGAAGGTCTCTGTTTACGAAGAAATCGCTCAGTAAATGACCGTAAAAATGCCGGACAGTCGTCCGGCATTTTTAGCGCCCAGGTTTTAGGAGAACAAGAAGCGTTCTCCCCAACTAGGCGCTAGGCGCTATTTTCTAGGCGCTTAACAAGGGAGGCACAGCATGGCATCCTCATTTGTGGATAAGGCGCGCATCAGCGTCCACGCCGGCAAGGGCGGGGACGGGGCTGTCGCGTTTCACAGAGAAAAGTATATCGCGGCGGGCGGCCCCGACGGGGGCGACGGCGGCCGCGGCGGCGACATTGTCTTTGTCGTGGACGACAACATGTCCACGCTTATGGACTTCCGCTACAAGCGCAAGTATGTCGCAGGCAACGGCGCCAACGGCAGCGGTAAGCGCTGCTACGGCAAGGACGGCGAGACGCTGTATATCAAGGTCCCGCGCGGCACGCTCGTGCGCGATACCGAGACCGGCGGCATCATGCACGACATGTCCGACGGGCAGAACTGGACTGCCGCCCGGGGCGGCCGCGGCGGCTGGGGCAACATGCACTTCGCCACGCCGACGCGGCAGGTGCCCCGCTTTGCAAAGCCGGGCCTGCCCGGCGAGAGCCATGACATCACGCTCGAGCTCAAGCTGCTGGCGGACGTGGGCCTGGTCGGCTTCCCGAACGTCGGTAAGTCCACGCTGCTGTCCGTCGTGAGCAAGGCCCATCCCAAGATCGCCAACTACCACTTTACGACGCTGTTTCCCAACCTCGGCGTCGTGTATGTGGATGAGGGCGTGTCCTTCGTCATGGCCGACATCCCCGGCATCATCGAGGGTGCTTCCGAGGGCGCGGGCCTCGGGCACGACTTCCTGCGGCATATCGACCGCTGCCGTCTGCTGCTCCATCTGGTCGACGTGTCCGGCAGCGAGGGCCGCGACCCGGTGGAGGACTTCGAGGCCATCAACGCGGAGCTGCGCGAGTATAACCCGGAGCTGGCCGAGCGGCCGCAGCTCGTCGTCGCCAACAAATGCGATCTGCTGGGCGGCGAGCGGGAAAATGTCGATAAGCTCAGAGCGCACGTCGAGGCGCAGGGCTATCCGTTTTTTGAGATGAGCGCCGTGACGCACGAGGGCACGCGCGAGCTCGTGAAGGAGTGCGCGCGCCGGCTCAGGGAGCTGCCGCCCGTCGTGTACTACGAGGCGGACTACGTCCCGCCCGAGCCCGTCGTCGACACCTCGGAGGAGCTGACGATCCTCCACGATGACGACATGTGGATCGTCGAGGGCCCCTGGCTGCAGCGCCTGGTCGCGACGGTCAACTTCTCCGACTATGAGAGCCGCATGTTCTTCGACCGCACGCTGCGCGAGGCCGGCGTGTTCGAGCGCATGGAGCAGATGGGCGTACGGGACGGCGACACCGTCAGCATGTATGATCTGATGTTCGAATACAAGGAATAAACGACAGGGAGCCGGGCGGCTCCCTGTCGTTTATTCCGTTTTTCGTTTTCAGAAAAAAATGAACGCGGCCCGCCGGGCCGCGCTCATGGTCTGTATATGGAGGATCAGAATGCCCAGTTGCCGTCGCGGAAGACGGGGACGACGCTGCCGTCACGGCAGATGGCGTCGATGTTCATATCCTTAGAGCCGATCATGAAGTCCTCGTGGATGATGGAGTCGTTGACGCCGAGGGCGCGGACCTCCTCCAGGCTCATGTTCTCAAAGCCCCGGATCGTATCGGCAAAGCCCATGCCGAGCGCGAGGTGGCAGGCGGCGTTCTCGTCGAAGAGCGTGTTGTAGAACAGCAGGCCGCTCCGGCTGATCGGGGAGTCGTAGGGGACCAGCGCGCACTCGCCGAGATAGGCGCTGCCCTCGTCCATGGTGATGATCTTTCCGAGCAGGCTTTCGTTCTTCTCGGCGTGCCACTCGACGGCCTTGCCCTCATGGAAGCGGATCCAGAAGTTTTCCACAAGCTGGCCGTTCCAGCACAGCGGCTTGGTGCCGTAGACGATGCCCTCGGCCTGCCCCTTCATGGGGGAGATGAAGCACTCCTCGGTCGGGAGATTCGGGTTGAATTCCACGCCGGAGAGCGTCGTGTCCGAGCCGCCGCAGAAGCGACCCTGCGGGATCAGGCCGACGGTGAAGTCCGTGCCGTTGGAGGCGCTGTAGTGCAGCTTTTCGATGCCGAGGCTGTTGAGGCGCTCGCAGTGCTCGCGCATATCGCGGTTGTGCTTGTCCCATTCGGCGGTCGGGTCGTCCCACACGCGGCAGGTGTCGAGAATGGCCTCCCAGAGCTTTTCCACGGCCTGGCTCGCGCGAAGCCCGGGGAAGAGGCGCTTGGCCCAGGCCTTGCCGGGGACGGCGGCGATGCACCACTGGTGCTTGTTCTCCATGGCCTCGCGGTAGGGCTTGATGATCAGGCCGAGCTTCTGCTGAGCCTTGCCGAGCTTTTCCTGGTTGATGCCCTTGAGCCCGTCGGGATCGTCGCTGTCGAGGAAGATGCGGCAGGGAAGGACCTCGGCCTTGTGCTTCCAGCGCGCCTCGGCGTAGTCGGGGAGCTCGGAGAGCGTTTTCAGGCTCTCGTAGCGGTAGCGGACCTTGGTCAGCGGCTGGTAATACCACTCGACGACGACGCTTTTCGCCTTGCACTTGTAGCACTCCTCCACGACCATCTGGACGAATTCGGGCTGGTCGAGGCCGGCGGAGATGAAGACCTCCTGTCCGCGCTGGACGTTGGCGCCCTTCCGGGCGATCAGGCGCGCGTAGGCGCGCAGCTTTGTTTTGTTCATGCTCTTTCTCCTTTGTTTTTGATACTGAGGAGAGTATAGTAAAGTTGCCGCGAAAAAGCAAGACCCGCAGGGCAGAAAAGCGCTGCCGGGAATGTGATATGCCCCGCCGCCGCCTCAAAAATGGTCTTGAGCGTGACCCGCCGTTTGGGCCACGCTCAAGTGAGTTTATGAATCCCTTCGACGCTGCCCGTAGGCGTATCCGAGGCAAGGCCCCGGCATCGGGCAGTGTCACCATCGAAGTTCAACTGTCTTTTTCTGTTTACATAATACTACCACAGATTGCTCGCTTATTGCTGAAAAAACGGTGAACGAAATGTAAAATCTTTGTAAAATCAAAAATAGAGATCGTCAGTTCATTATCGAACGGATTACAAAACGGCGAATAATCCAAAGAATGAAAGCAATTCGGAACTTTTTCGCCGGTGATCATAGGCACGCAAAACGCCCCGCCCAAACTGTGTATCGGGCGGGGCGTCTTGTCAAGCTTGCACGCAAAGGGCGGCGCGCGGGGCTTATTCCGCGGTGTAGTTGTCGAAGTAGCCCTGGATCAGGACGATGGGCGTGCCCTTGTCGCCGGAGCCGGAGGTCAGGTCGCACAGGGAACCGATCAGGTCGGTGAGGCGGCGGGGCGTGGTGCCCTCGGAGACCATCTGCCCGACAAGGTCGCTGTCCTTCTTCTGGATCTCGCCCTTGATCGCCTCGCGCAGCTCCTCGCCGGAGAGCGCGGCAAAGTCATTGTCGGCGAGGTATTTCAGCTTGAGCTCGTTGGGCGTGCCCTCGAGGCCCGCGGTGTAGGCGGGGGAGACGACGGGGTCGGCCAGCTCCCAGATCTTGCCGACGGGGTCCTTGAACGCGCCGTCGCCGTAGACCATGACCTCGACGTGGCTGCCGGTCTTTTCCAGCAGCTCCTGCTGGATGGCGGCGACCAGCGGCTGGCAGTCGCGCGGGAAGAGCTTGACCTTGTCCTCGGTGGCCTTGTTGGAGCCGAGCAGACCGTACTTCTCATTGTAGCCGCTGCCGTTTACGGGGGCGGTCATGATCTCGTCGAGACCGAAGACCCTCTCCCCGCCGGCGGCCCTGAGGATGCGGCCGGTGCGGGCGCGGGTGTGGATGTCGCAGTGGATGACGTTCTTGGTGTAGTGGAGGATCTCGCGGGGGTCATTGGCGAAGATCACGTCCACATCGGCGCCGGATTCGCGGATCAGCTCGGAGTAGTACGCGACGTAGTCCACGCCGGTGAAGCGGTGCTTGTTGAAACCGAAGAGCTCGCGGTAGCGCTCAAGGCTGAGCACGTCGCGGTAGGGGTCGATGCCCTTGCTGTCGAGCGCGTCCCAGTCGATCAGGTGGTTGCCGACCTCGTCGGAGGGATAGGAGAGCATCAGAATGACCTTCTCCGCGCCCTTGGCGATGCCGCGCAGGCAGATCGCGAAGCGGTTGCGGCTGAGGATGGGGAAGATGACGCCGACGGTCCCGCCGCCGAGCTTTGCCCTGACGTCGGCCGCGATATCGTCCACAGTGGCGTAGTTGCCCTGCGCGCGGGCCACGATGGCCTCGG
>CAMJQX010000133.1 GCA_946408145.1 uncultured Clostridia bacterium | reverse complement strand
TTTTCGTGTATAATAACAAAAGCTCCTCCATTGGAGGAGCTTTTGGTTTTATATGTCGATCCTGCGGGCAGATCGGCCTGCGAACGGGAGAGCTGCGGATGAAAGCGATACAGGTTCTGCGCGCGATCGCGCGCTTTTATACCGGGAAGAGGATCCCGCGTGCGGCGGCGGCCCTGTCATACTATCTGACCATGACGGCTTTTCCGCTGATCATCTGTCTCTACTCGCTCCTGGGCAACAGCTACAGCAAGGCGATAGAGATCCTGGATTTTCTCAACCAGTTTCTCAGCGCGGAGACGACGCACGCCGTCAGAGCCTTTCTGTCCTATGTGGCCGACAGTCATTCCAGGGCCATGTTTATCGCCGGCCTGATGGTGCTGATCACATCCGCCAGCGCCGCCGTGCGCACGCTGCAGGCCACGATCGGCGAGATGCAGGGCGGGCGGCGCTATCAGGGGCTCAGTGACTTCCTGTTCAGCCTGGTCTTCTCGCTGGCCTTTCTGGCCTCGATGTACTTCGGCATACTTGTCATGTTCACCGGACGCGACTTCATCGAGCTCCTGAACGGCTGGCTGCCCTTTATCGACATCAGCAGCTCCTGGCAATGGATCCGTTTCCTGCTGCTCGGCGGCATCGAGCTGGTGATCTTCTGGGGCATCTATGCGGTGTCCCGGCGGCACCGCGACCGCTACCCGATCCTGCCCGGCGCGCTGTTCGCCACGCTCGGCCTGGTCGTGATGAGCTGGATCTTCTCGGGCTTCATCGCGGTCTCCACCCGCTACCCGCTGGTATACGGTTCGCTCGCCTCGCTGATCCTGCTGATGTTCTGGCTCTACCTCTGCTGCCAGATCATCTACCTTGGCGCGGCGCTGAATATCGCTCTGCGCGACGTGCAGGGAAAGGAAGAGGAAGCATGAGATATCAGGACCTCAATTCCGCCGCGATCGACCGCTGGGTCGAGGAGGGCTGGATCTGGGGGACGCCCATCTCCCATGAGGACTATCTGCGCGCCGCGGCGGGGGACTGGAGCATGGTGCTCACCCCGACGAAGCCGGTGCCGAAGCACTGGTTTCCCGAGCTGCGCGGCTGCCGCGTGCTGGGGCTTGCGGCGGGCGGCGGGCAGCAGATGCCGGTCTTCGCCGCGCGCGGCGCCGTCTGCACCGTTCTGGACTACTCCGCACGCCAGATCGAGAGCGAGCGCATGGTCGCCGCGCGGGAAGGCTACGGGATACGCGCCGTGCGCGCGGATATGACGCAGCCCCTGCCCTTCGAGGACGGGAGCTTTGATTTGATCTTCCACCCGGTCTCCAACTGCTACATCCGCGAGGTGGAGCCGGTCTGGCGGGAGTGCTGGCGCGTGCTGCGCCCCGGCGGCCTTCTGATGGCCGGGCTGGACAACGGCGTCAACTTCCTATTCGACGGGGATGAGGAGCATGTGACGGGTTATCTGCCTTTCGATCCGCTCGTCAATGAGCAGCAGCGCCTCCTGTCGGAACAGGAGAGCGGCTGCCTGGAGTTTTCCCATACGATCGGCGAGCAGATCGGCGGCCAGCTTCGCGCGGGCTTCCGGCTGCTGGATGTGTACGACGACACCAACGGCTCCGGCTATCTGCATGAGCACGGCGCGCCCTGCTTCTGGGCGACACTGGCGGTGAAATAGTTTTCGGTTTATTGAAAATGAGCACAGGGGACGCGATGCGTCCCCTGTGCCCGTTATGAAGGCCGGATCAGCCCATGAACTTGTCGATGGCCTCGTTGAGAGCGTGGAGATCGGCGCTGTTCCCGTCGCCGACGCAGTGCTCCAGATGATCCTTGAGGATCACGCGGGCCGTGCTGCTCAGCGCGGAGCGGACAGCCGCCAGCTGCACCAGCACCTCCGTGCAGTCACGCCCGTCCTCCACCATGCGCTTGACGGACTCAAGGTGGCCGATCGCCCGAGAGAGACGATTGAGCACCGCCTTGGTCTCGGTGTGCACATGGCCGTGCGCGTGGCTGTGCTCCTGCCCGGGCTCGACCGGATGGGCGTGCACATGGCCGTCGCCGTGATCGTGGTAATAGACTTCTTGATCGTGTTCGTGCATTTGCTCACTTTCTCTCACCAACAGGATAAAAGCAGTATACAGGAAAAAAGCGTCGTCCGCAACCCCCCTCGGGGGATAGCGCGGCTGCGGCGGGGTACTTTCGTGCCTCAGTCTGCCCAGCTTGCCGCCCAGGATGCCAGCAGCGCGCGGACACTGTCGGCGTTGTCCTCCCGCAACTCGACGACGCGGCAGTCCGGGTCCCGGCACAGCGAGACCAGCAGCGCCTCCAGCTTTTTCGGATAGCGATCGCTGAGCCCGAGCAGCGCGCGCAGCCGCTCCGCGTCCTCCGGGGAGCGCAGCGCGCCGACACAGGGGAGCTCCGTCCGGAGGAAGGCGTCAAGCGCCGCGGCAAATTCGGGGATCACCAGCTCGTAGCCGCCGAGCTCATCGAGCAGCGCGAAGGGGTACCAGACGGCCTCCTCCAGGAGCCGCACGCCCGTCTGCCGAAAGACCTCGTGGTGCTTCTCCGGCGGGTAAACGCGGCAGTCCAGATAGATCTCCGGCTCGAATCCTTCCACGCCGCCGGCGGAGGCGGCGGGGGAGAGCGACCAGCCGATGGGACAGCCCGCCGCGTCCGTCGTGAGCCCGGTCACAAAGCCGCCCGCCTCGGCGAGCCTGTCTCCGAGCACTTCCCGGATCAGCGCGGATTTCCCGCAGCCGGCGGGACCGGTCAGAAAGAGCTTCTTTTCCATCTGTGTCACCACCATACGCGAATTGTTGTACTATTATACTGTCGACTGCGGGAAAAGTCAAAAGAATGCCGCGGCCCGCGTCTTGACGGATGCGCCGTTTTCGGAGTAAACTGACAAAAAAGAGAGAGGGGCGCCGGACATGGGACTGACGATCCGTAAAGCCTACGATTCCCCGGAGGCGATCCGGGAGCTGTTCACCGAATATACCGCGATCCTCGTGGCGGGCGACCCCGCGTTTCAGCACTATCTGGATCTGCAGAACTACGACCGCGAGATCGAACATCTGGAGGAGAAATACGGCGAACCTGAGGGGCGGCTGTATCTGGCCGAGTGGGACGGGGCCGTGGCAGGCTGCGTCGCGCTCCACCGCCTGAGCGAAAACACGGGCGAGCTCAAACGCCTCTATGTGCGCCCAGCCTTTCGCCGCTTCGGCATCGGCCGCGCGCTGACGCTGAAGATCATCGAGGAAGCCCGCGCCGCAGGCTACCGGACGCTGCAGCTGGACACCCAGCCCTTTCTGCCGGAGGCGATCCGGCTGTACCGCAGCCTCGGCTTCGCGGATATGCCGGATTTCAACGACAGTCCGCTGGAGACGACCATGTACATGAAAATGGAGCTGTAAGCCATGATCAGAGAAATAAGAATCACCAGTGTGGAGGAGCTGATCCCGCTGCTGTCGGACCAGCGCTATCGCCCGGAGCTCAAGCGCAACCGCTGCAACTACGTCTATCGCGGCATGCCGAACATCGACTACAAGATGACCACAAGCCTCCGGCGAAACTGCAAGGAGCTGGAGCGGACGCTGGAGCCCGCGATCCTCAAGAACTTCGCCAAGTACGCCGTGATCGAGGATCCGAGCGTGGCCAACTCCGTCTGGCGGCAGATGATCCTCGGCCAGCACCATGGTCTGCCGACCCGCCTGCTGGACTGGACGCATTCGGCCCTCGTGGCGCTGCACTTCGCCGTGACGGAGGAGAATCTGGAGAACATGGCCGAGCACGACTGCATGGTCTGGCGCATCGACATCGACGAGCTGCACTCGCTGCTGCCGGAGAAATATCAGCGCGTCATGCGGGAGAACAAGGCGGAGGTCTTCTCGGTGGACATGCTGACCCATGCGGCCGGCAGCCTGAGCGAGTACGACGCCGACATGGGGCGGGAGGCCATGGTGGTCATAGAGCCGCCCTCCATCAACCAGCGCATCGTCAACCAGTACGCTTTCTTCTCGGTCATCCCGCTGGACATGGAGGATGTGGAGGGCTTCCTCGACCGGCACACGGAGCACACGATCAAGTGCGTGATCGACCGGGACCTGCGCTGGCGCGTACGCGACATGCTCGACCAGCTCAACATGTCCGAGCGCATCGTCTACCCGGGGCTGGACGGCCTGTCAAAATGGATCGCCCGGCATTACTTTGTTAAGGGCGAATAAAGGAACAAAAAGACTGCGGATCTTCGGATCCGCAGTCTTTTTGTTTGCATATGGGGATTTACTTGACCACGACGGAAGTGGCCTGGAGGTTGGGTCCCTCGTACCAGTACAGGAAGCCCTCGAGGTCGATCACGTCGCCGACCTTCAGGTTCTCGACGGCCTTGTAGACCTCGCTGTCCTGGCCGCGGAGATAGAACTCCACGCAGAACTCGTAGGTGGTGTCGCCGCGGGTGACCTTGAAGTACAGGTCGTCGGTCTTCTCTTCCGGATTCTTGTAAGCGAAAGCGGCGCCGGACTCGTCATAGGCCTCGACGGTCACGTCCGTGAAGCGGACCAGCTGGTTCATATAGCCGATCATATCGACGGTGCCCCAGACATCGGAGATGTCCTTGGCCTCGGCGATGAAGGGCTCGGCCTCGAGCAGCTCAAAGCTGGCGTCTACGATCTCCACTTCGCCGGACCACTCGGCCTTGAAGCCTTTGACAAGGATCTTCTGGCCGGGGACCAGCTTCTCGTTGTCCTCTTCGGAGCAGGCCATGTTGTACAGGAAGTAGGCGCCGTCCTCGTCGGCGGCATAGACGGTGACCTTGTTGTCCCACCAGCCCTGCTTGTCCTGCACATAGCATTCAACGGCGACCTCGGCGTCCACCTCGGCGGCGGCGAAGTCGGCATAGCTCATGACGGCGACAGGCTCTTCGGCGGGTGCTTCCTCGGCGGGAGCTTCCTCGGCGGGAGCTTCCTCAGCAGGAGCTTCCTCGGCG
>CAMJQX010000132.1 GCA_946408145.1 uncultured Clostridia bacterium | reverse complement strand
CCTCAGAAAAACAAGGGAGGCTGAAAAAATGATCCGAAAGATAATCCATATCGATGAAGAGAAATGCGACGGCTGCGGGCTTTGCGCCGATGCCTGTCATGAGGGAGCGATCGACATCATAGACGGCAAGGCCAGGCTGACAAGAGAAAACTTCTGTGACGGTTTCGGCGACTGCCTGCCCAACTGCCCCAAAGGCGCCATCTCTTTTGAAGAGCGGGAAGCGCCGGCATATGACGAAGCTGCGGTAAAAGCGGCCCGGCAGAGCAAAAAGAACAGACAGGTCGAAGAAGTCACGGCAGAGGATGAAACAAAACGCAGGGAAGCTATGCCGGCTCGCGTGACGGCCCGGGGAGAGGCCCCTGCCGGAGGCTGCCCCGGCTCCGGGATGAAGCGCCTTGAGAGAAACGATCCCTCTCAGCCCGAGCCTTGCGGCACAGGATATCGGCCGGTCTCCCGCCTTGCTCAGTGGCCGTGCCAGATCAAGCTCCTGCCGACGCAGGCGCCCTTTTTCGACGGCGCAAAGCTGCTGATCGCGGCGGACTGCACGGCCTACGCCTATGCCAACATGCATGAGGATTTCATGAAGGGCAAGATCACCGTGATCGGCTGCCCCAAGCTGGACGCGGTAGATTATTCCGAAAAGCTGACGGCTATCATTCGGGACAATGACATCAAGGGCGTGACCATCGTCCGGATGGAGGTGCCTTGCTGCGGCGGGCTGCAGAGAGCGGCGGAGAATGCTCTGAAAGCGAGCGGCAAATTCATCCCCTGGCAGGTGCTTACGATTTCCCGTGATGGAAGGATTCTGGATTGAAGGAGAGGGAAGACATGAAATACTTCGTAAATGAAGGCTGCATCGGCTGCGGACTGTGCGCGGGGATTTGTCCGGAAGTTTTTTCTCTGACGGATGCCGGCGTCGCTGCCGCGATCACGGCAGATGTTCCCGCATCCGCGCGAAACAGCGCAGAAGAGGCCAGAAGCAGCTGTCCTGCGGAGGCAATAGAAGAAGCATAAGACGCACTCCCGCCTGTCGGCTTTGCCGACGGGCGGGAGCCTTTGTATTCACATGAGTCTGCGGAAATAACCGCATTCCAAAGTGCGGTTCCTCAGGCCCATCTCTTTCGGGATGGGCCTTTTGGCATCTTTCTGTTGTTCGCGCCGGCGGCGTATGGTATAATCGTGCAGAGCTGATCGACGCAGAAAAAGCAGAGCAAAAAGGAGGGCGCGCACATGAAAACACTGTTCAAAAACGGAGAGATCTATGACGGCACCGGCGGCAGACCTTACATCGGGGACGTGCTGATCGAGGACGACGTGATCGTCAAGGTCGGAGGCGAGATCGCCGAGGAGGCCGACAAGGTGGTCGAGCTGTCCGGTTATCAGATCTGCCCGGGCTTTATCGACGCCCATTCCCACAACGACTTTTTCTACGACCGCGAGGACGCGGAAAAGTACTATAAGCCATTTATCGAGCAGGGCATCACCACGCAGATCACCGGCAACTGCAGCTTCTCCCCCTTCGGCGCGGAGAAGGACACGCCCTACCGGGACAAGCTCGGCGGCGGCCTCTTCGATACGCTGCACCCCGGCAGCTTCGCGGACTTCAAGGAGCGGGCCGAGGGCAGGCTGTACGTGAACATCGCCCCGCTGATCGGGCAGGGCTCGGTCCGCGCGGGCATCGCCGGCTATGACCCGACCCCGTTTACAAAAGAGCAGATCGAGAAAGAGCTCTCCCATGTGCGGGAGGCCATGGAGGGCGGCGCGTTCGGCGGCTCCTTCGGCTTCATGTACGAGCCCGACCGCTATGCCAAAGAGGACGAGATCCTCGCCTTTGCCAAAGAGATCGCAAAGTACGACGGCATCGTGACGATCCATCCGAGGGCCTGCTCGATCGTCAGCGCGGACTATCCGCTGCTGACGAAGAAGTCCCACCTTGAAATGGGCCTCGACGAGGCCGTGGGCATCATGAAAAACGCCGGCTGCCGGCTGGAATACAGCCACCTCATCTTCACCGGCCAGCGGAGCTGGAAGCTGCTCGACAAAATGCTCGCCACCTTCCACCGCGAGCGCGATAACGGAAAGCCCATCGCATTCGACAACTATGCTTTTCATTACGGGGCCTCCGTCATCACGGTCGTGTTCCCCGAGTGGTATGCGCAGCTGTCGAAGGAGCAGGCCGCGAGCCCCGTCAACCGCTTCAAGCTCCAGCTCACGATCCTGATGTACCGCAAGGTGCTCGGCATCGACTGGGACGACATGGTGGTGGCCTATATCTCCGACGAGCACCCGGAGTACGAGGGCAAAACGATCCCCCAGTGCGCGGCGGAGGAGGGGCTTTCCAACCTGGACATGTACCTGAAGCTGGTCGATCTCTCCGGCCGCGCGGGCAGCATCTATCTCGGCAAGTACTACAATGACGAGATCGTCCGCCGGCTGATGGAGGACGAGCTGTCCGTCTTCATGACGGACGCCTGGGTCGAGGAGAAGGGCCTGCAGAACATCGCCGCGTTCCAGACCTTCCCGCAGTTCTTCGTGCTGGCGAAGCGATACGGCATCCCGCCCGAAAAGGTCGTGCACAAGATGACCGGCAAAACGGCCGAGCGCTACCGCATTCCCGAAAGAGGCTTTCTCAGACCGGGCTGCAAGGCGGATCTGACGGTGATCGACCTGGCCAAGATGCGCGTCAATGAGCGAAAGCCCGACGCCAGGCCGGAGGGGATCGTGCATGTATACGTAAACGGCCGGGCCGTGCTGGAAAACGGGGCGTACATCGGCGGCCGCGCCGGAAAAGTCCTGCTGAAAAAACGAAACGCCGCTTCCGCCGACTGACAGCGGCACGGAGAGCTCGGGGGAAACAATAAGATCGGGCTTCGGAACGGACGAACAGCCGTTCCGAAGCCCGATCTTTGCGCAGGGATTCGTAAAGTGAAATGATTGTGCGGGCCGGACGGGATCAGGGCGTGAAGAAGTGTTCAAAGAACTCCTCCAGGGAGTCCTGGTCGTTGGGCATGCCCTCCATGCCCCAGGGCTGGGCGGGCGCTTCGGCCTCCTGCTGTTCCTGCTGCGGCAGGGCGTCTTTCACGTTTTCCCCGACCGTCACGCTGATCTCAAGGGTCTCACCCTGGCGGTAAACGCTGAGCACGAGCACGTCGCCGACAGCGCTGGCGTGTACGATATCCGAGAGCTGTCCGCTGCCGGAGATCGCCGTGCCGTTTACGGCCGTGATGATGTCACGCGGGAGCAGCCCCGCGTCGGCCGCGGG
Organism: uncultured Clostridia bacterium; assembly: GCA_946408145.1. Next base: position 1,705 of record CAMJQX010000132.1, on the reverse strand, counting down.
CGAGCCCTCGGCCACCTCGCCTACATGGGCGCCGGCGGGAATGCCGTAGGCGGTCAGATCGCCGCTCACGTTGCTCACGGACACGCCGAGATAGGGCGTGGAGATCTGGCCCTTCGTCATGATCTGCTCGACAATGTTGACCACGGCGTTCACCGGGATGGCAAAGCCGATGTTGTCCACGGAGGCCTGGCTGCCCGAGCCGGAGTATTTGGCGTTGGTGATGCCGACGACCTCGCCGTACATGTTGAACAGCGCGCCGCCGGAGTTGCCGGAGTTGATGGCGCAGTCGGTCTGGATCAGCCGCATGCGCAGGCCGCCGGAGAGCGTGATGTCACGGTTGAGGGCGCTGATGATGCCGCGGGTCAGCGAGAAGGTCAGCTCGCCGAGCGGGTTGCCGATGGCCAGCACCTCTTCGCCGACCACCAGCTCGTCGGAGTTGCCGAAGGTCACGGGGCTCAGTCCCTCGGCGTCGATTTTCAGCACGGCGATGTCGTTGCTGGCGTCATAGCCGATCAGCTTTGCCTCATAGCTGCTGCCGTCATAGAGCGTGACGGTGATCGAATTGGAGTTTTCCACCACATGGTAGTTGGTGAGGATGAAGCCGTCGCTCGTCACGAGAAAGCCGGAGCCGGAGGCGGCGGCCATAGTCTCATAACCGTATATGTTCGTCGTGACCGAGGTGGTGATGCCGACGGTGGAATTGACCGTGGCGGCGTAGACCTCTGCCGGGCTCATCGGCTCCTTGTCCTGCAGGGTGTTGTAGGTGAGGGCCTGCGGCTGCTCGGCAAAGGCGGGGGAGATGCCAATGCAGCACAGCAGCAGAACGGCCAGCACGAGCGCCGCAATGCGGCCCAGGCTCCCGGCCCGGAACTGCCTGCGGGGAGATTCGGTCTGATTGTTTTTCATCGCGAAAACCTCTTTTCCTGTTTTTGATGGCCCCACTTTACTTCAGAAATATGAAATAATATCCGTGATCCTATGAACGAAAGCGCAATTTTTCGTGAAGAAATTGTGACGCCGCTTTATGTGCTGACGGGGAACAAGCGGGGAGAGGCCGACGCCTCTCCCCGCTTGTCTGCGGTATTCGGTTTTCCTGCGCGCGGGGCGGCTCACTTGCCGGCGTTGAGCGCGGCGAGCTTGCGCTCGCGGCGGTGGAGGACCTCCTCGCTCTTGGGCTGGATGTCCCCGGCCCTGGTCAGCGCCCACTTGGTCAACAGCGGGCCGACCAGCTCGTAGACGAGCACGGCGAAGAGCACGATGTTGCGGATCATCTTGCCGTCGCCCGGCAGGGAGGCGGCCGTCACGCACATGCCTAGGGCAACGCCCGCCTGCGGCAGCAGCGTGATGCCCAGATACCTCACCACGTTCCTGTCGCAGCCGACCAGCCGGGCGGACTCGCGCGCGCCGTAGTACTTGCCCAGCGAGCGGGCGAGGATGTAGACGACGCCGACCAGCACGGAGCTGAACTGCAGGAACACGCCGAGCTCCAGCTCCGCGCCGGAGAGCACGAAGAACAGCACCAGCAGCGGCGCAGTCCAGCGGTCGGCGTTCTTCATGATCTCCTCGGACAGGGGGCAGAGATTGCAGAAGACGCTGCCGAGCATCATGCAGACCAGCAGGGACGAGAAGCCCAGCTTCGCGCTCCCGCCCGCCGGGATCTCCAGCATGGAGAGGGCCACCGTCACGAACACGAAGCCGATGCTCA
>CAMJQX010000131.1 GCA_946408145.1 uncultured Clostridia bacterium | reverse complement strand
AGGTCGACGCCATCTGCGACGGGCGCGACGTCTTCGTGCCCGGCATCATGGAGCTCGTCGAGCGCACCGGCGTCCACTCCGGCGACTCGATCAGCGTCTACCCGGCGGTGTCCATCTCGAACAAGGTCAAGGGCATCATCCTGCAGTACGCCAAGAAGCTGGGTCTCGGCATCGGCATCATCGGCCTGTACAACATCCAGTTCATCGTCGACAAGGACGACAATGTCTTTATCATTGAGGTCAATCCCCGCTCCTCACGCACCGTCCCCTTCCTCTCCAAGGCCACGGGCTACTCGCTGGCCGATATCGCGACCGAGGTCATCCTCGGCAAGAGCCTCAAGGAACAGGGCATCTTTGACCTCTACCCGGAGGAAAAGAAGCGGCATTACGTCAAGGTCCCCGTCTTCTCCTGGAGCAAGATCAAGGGGCTGGACGCCTACCTCTCACCGGAGATGAAGTCCACCGGCGAAGCCATCGGCTACGACCAGAAGCTCTCCCGCGCCATGTACAAGGCCCTGCAGGCCTCCGGCATGAAGCTGCAGAATTACGGCACCGTCTTCGTCACGGTCGCCCGCGAGGATCGCGAGGAGGCTCTGCCGCTGGTGCAGCGCTTCTACGACATGGGCTTCAATATCGAGGCGACGCCCGGAACGGCCGCCTTCCTCAAGGAGCACGGGATCCGCACCCGCGTGCGCCACAAGATCAGCGAGGGCAGCGAGGAGATCCTTGACTCCATCCGTGCGGGCTATGTGAGCTACATCATCAACACCCGCGCCGTGCACAGCGGAAAGCATCTGGAGGACGGCGTGATCATCCGCCGCTGCGCCACGGAAAACAACGTGACCATCTTCACCTCGCTCGACACCGTGCGCGTCCTGCTGGACGTGCTGGAAGAGACCACTATCACGGTCTCCACGATCGACGCATGAAACAGGGAGTTTTTACCATCATCGACAACAGCCCGCTGAACGATCGCTATGCGCGGCTCGTGCTCGCGGGCGACAGTTCCGGGATCTCGACGCCGGGCCAGTTCGTCGAGCTGTCCCTGCCGGGCTTTTTCCTCCGCAGGCCCTTTTCCGTCTGCGACTGGGACGGCGCCTCCCTGACGCTGGTTTATGAGAGCGTCGGCAAGGGCACCCGCGCGCTGCGGGAGCTGCCCGCCGGCACGGAGCTCGATCTGCTCACCGGGCTCGGAAACGGCTTCGACCTCTCCCGCGCCGGCGCGGAGCCGCTGCTCGTCGGCGGCGGCAGCGGCGTCTCTCCCCTGCTGGGGCTTGCCCGCCGTCTTCTCGAGCTCGGCGCAAGGCCGCATGGCATTCTGGGCTTCAACAGCGCGGACGAGATCATGCTGCTGGAGGACTTTCACGCGCTGGGCCTCTCCCCCACCGTCACCACCGCAGACGGCAGCTTCGGCATCCGCGGCTTCGTCACCGAGGCCATGACGCAGCCCCACAGCTTCTTTTACGCCTGCGGGCCGGAGGCCATGATGCGCGCCGTCGCCGAAAAAAGCCCGGCGGGCGGGCAGCTCAGCTTCGACGCGCGCATGGGCTGCGGCTTCGGAGCCTGCATGGGCTGCACGCGGCAGACCGTGAACGGACCGAAGCGCGTATGCAGGGACGGCCCTGTTTTTGACAAGGAGGAGATCGTATGGGCAGATTGAGCGTTTCGCTCTGCGGCATCGAGCTGGACAATCCCGTGATCCCCGCCTCCGGCACCTTCGGCTACGGCTATGAGTTTGCCGAGCTCTATGACATCAACTGCCTCGGCACCTTCTCCTTCAAGGGCACGACGCTGAAACCGCGCTTCGGCAATCCCGCGCCCCGCATCGCCGAGGGGAACGAGGGCATGCTCAACGCCGTCGGCCTGCAGAACCCGGGCGTGGACGCGGTCATTTCGGACGAGCTTCCGAAGCTGGCCCGGGTCTTTCACAAGCCTGTCATCGCGAACGTCAGCGGCTTCTCGGTCGAGGAATATGCTGCGCTTTGCCGCAGCTTCGACGCCCAGCCGCAAATCGGCTGGCTGGAGGTCAACATCAGCTGCCCCAACGTCCACGGCGGCGGCATGAGCTTCGGCACCGATCCCGTGGCTGCGGCTGAGGTCGTGCGCGCGGTGAAGGGAGCCGCTAAAAAGCCCGTGATCGTCAAGCTCTCCCCCAATGTGACGGACATCGTCTCGATCGCCAAAGCCTGTGAGGACGCAGGCGCCGACGCGATCAGCCTTATCAATACCGTTATGGCGATGCGCATCGATCTGAACACCCGCCGCCCCGTGCTCGCAAACGTCACAGGCGGCCTGTCCGGCCCCGCGATCTTCCCGCTGGCCCTGCGCATGGTATGGCAGGTGTCGCAGGCGGTCGGGATCCCCGTCGTCGGTCTCGGCGGCGTCAGCTCCGCAGAGGACGTGATCGAAATGATGCTCGCCGGCGCCTGCGCCGTGCAGGTCGGCGCGGCGAATCTGAAGGATCCCTTTGCCTGCAAAAACATCATCGACGATCTCCCGAAGGTCATGGACCGGTACGGGATCGAAAACATACGGGACATCATAGGAGGCGCCCATGGCTGAAGACGTCATCATCGCCTGTGATTTCGGCAGTGCGGAGCAGACCTTCGCCTTTCTCGACCGTTTCACAGAGGAAAAACCCTTTGTCAAGATCGGCATGGAGCTGTTCTACGCCGAGGGCCCGCAGATCGTGCGGGAGATCAAAAAGCGCGGGCACAGGATCTTTCTCGATCTGAAGCTGCACGACATCCCCAACACCGTGAAAAAGGCCATGCGCTCCCTGTCCGCGCTGGACGCGGATATCGTGAACCTCCACGCGGCCGGCACCCGCGCCATGATGGAGGCGGCGCTGGAGGGTCTGACCAGGCCGGACGGCACGCGTCCGCTGCTGATCGCGGTCACGCAGCTCACAAGCACCGACCAGGCCGCCATGGAGCGGGAGCTGCTGATCGAGAAGCCCATCGACGAGGTAGTCATGGCCTATGCCGAGAACGCGGCGAGGGCCGGGCTCGACGGCGTGGTCTGCTCCCCGCTCGAAGCCGCGAAGGTGCACGAGCGCTGCGGCGCGGGCTTTCTGACCGTGACGCCCGGCATCCGCTTCGCCGAGGGCGAGAAGGGCGACCAGAAGCGTGTCACCACCCCGTCGCGGGCGCGAGAGCTCGGTTCCGACTACATCGTGGTCGGCCGCCCGATCACGCAGAGCGACGACCCCGTCGGCGCCTATCGAAGATGTGTAAAGGAGTTTCTCGGATGAACGCTGAGATCATTGCCAGAGACCTGCTGAAAATCAAGGCCGTCTTTTTCAGGCCGGACGAGCCCTTCACCTGGGCCAGCGGCATCAAAAGCCCCGTCTACTGCGACAACCGCCTGACGCTGACCGCGCCGGAGGTCCGAAACGATGTGGAAAACGGGCTGGCCGCGCTTGTAAAAGAGTATTATCCCGACGCCGAAGTGCTGATGGGCACCTCCACCGCGGGGATCGCGCACGCGGCGATCGTCGGGCACCTGCTGCAGCTGCCGATGGGCTATGTGCGCTCCGGCGCCAAGGACCACGGGCGCAAAAACCAGATCGAGGGCCGCCTTGATCCCGGCCAGAAGGTCGTCGTCGTGGAGGATCTGATCTCCACCGGAGGCAGCGTCATCGAGGTGGTGAACGTGCTGCGCGAGGCCGGGGCTGAGGTTCTCGGCGTGGTCAGCATCTTTACATACGGCATGCGGAAGGGGCTTGAGCGTCTGGCGGAAGCACATGTGGAAAACCACAGCCTCTGCAGTTTTGACGTGATCGCCCGCGTGGCCGCTGAGGAGGATTACATCCGTCCGGAGGACCTGCGGAGGCTGCTGGCCTTTCGTGACGATCCCTCGGACGAGAGTTGGATTGGAGGAGGAGAAGAATGAGACATCTGATCGACATCCTGGATTTCAGCCCCGCCGAGCTGCAGGAGCTCATGGACACCGCCAACGACATCATCGCCGATCCCGCGAAATACAGCGAGATCTGCCGGGGCAAGAAGCTCGCAACGCTGTTTTTCGAGCCCTCCACCCGCACACGACTGAGCTTTGAGGCCGCCATGATAGAGCTCGGCGGCAGCGTCATCGGTTTTTCCGAGGCGCAGAGCTCCTCCGCCGCCAAGGGCGAGAGCGTGGCGGACACCGCCAAGGTCATCAGCTGCTACGCCGATATCATCGCCATGCGGCACCCGAAGGAGGGTGCGCCGCTGGTCGCCGCGGCGAACGCCTCCATCCCCGTCATCAACGCCGGCGACGGCGGGCACAACCACCCGACGCAGACGCTCGCCGACCTGCTCACCATCTACCGCGAAAAGGGCCGCCTCGATCATATGACGGTCGGCCTCTGCGGCGATCTGAAATTCGGCCGCACGGTCCACTCGCTCATCACCGCCATGAGCCGCTACGAGGGATTGAAGTTCGTCCTCATCTCCCCGGACGAGCTCAAGCTCCCCAGCTATGTGAAAAAAGAAGTGCTCAAGGCCAAGGGCATCCCCTACGTTCAGACCACCGATCTGGAGGGCGCCATGCCTGAGCTGGACATTCTGTATATGACCCGCGTGCAGCGGGAACGCTTCTTCAACGAGGAGGACTACCTCCGCCTGAAGGACAGCTACATCCTGACGCCGGACAAGCTGAGAAACGCAAAAAGCGATCTCTCCATCCTGCACCCCCTGCCCCGCGTCAACGAGATCAGCGTCGCGATCGACGACGATCCCCGCGCCTGCTACTTCAAGCAGGTGCTCTACGGCAAATACATGCGCATGGCCCTGATTCTGAAGCTTTTGAAGGAGGCGGGAACCCTATGAATATCGACGCCATCCAAAACGGCATCGTGATCGACCACATCACCGCCGGCCGCGGCATGAAGCTCTATGAGCTGCTGGGTTTGGAAAAGCTGGACTGCTCGGTCGCCATCATCAAAAACGTGCACAGCGTCAAGCTCGGCAAAAAGGACATCATCAA
>CAMJQX010000130.1 GCA_946408145.1 uncultured Clostridia bacterium | reverse complement strand
CCGCCGCGATCACGGTGGGGCTGTGGCGGTTGCCGGTGTCGTTCTGGACGATCAGGACAGGGCGCATGCCGCCCTGCTCGCTGCCGACCACCGGGCTCAGGTCGGCGTAATAGAGTTCTCCTCTTTTGACCATGGTATTCACGCTCCGGGAAAAGAATCGCCCAAACCAGTATATGTATGGGTGCAGTGCTATTCTCCCACGGATACGCCGATCTTATGCAGAGGAACACGGAATAATCAGAGAGCAGCCGCGCGGCGATTTCAATCGCCGCGCGGCTGCTGCTTGAGGTTTCATTGTTCAGTATTCATTAAATCAGAAATCCGCCGTCAACGGTAATGACCTGACCTGTCGTCAAAAAAAGGCCATATGGTCAAGCGGCAGCTCTCCGCGCCGCCGCTTAGACCGTTGGCCTTCTTTTTCCTCTCAAAACCGGACTCGCTTCGCTGGACTCCGGTTTTGCCTAAATTAAAAATCCGCCGTCAACGGTAATAACCTGACCTGTGATATAGGGGTTTTCGGCCACGGCGAGGACCATCTGCGCGATCTCCTCCGGTCTGCCGAGGCGGCCCAGCGGGATCTCGCGCGCAAGCTCCTCGAGCGTCTCCTGTCCCAGCACCTGCACCATGTCCGTGTCGATGACGCCGGGCGCCACGCAGTTGACGCGGATGCCGGAGAGCGAGAGCTCCGCCGACAGCGAGCGCGTCAGGCCGATGATGGCGTGCTTGGTGGAGGAATAGACGGCCTCGCAGCTCGCGCCGTGGCTGCCCCAAATGGAGGAGATGTTGACGATGCAGCCCGCGTGGGCATGGAGCATCGGCCCGAGCACGGCCTGGCTGCAGTGGAAGCAGCCGCCGACGTTCACGGCGTACACGCGCTGCCAGAGCTCCTCCGTGACGTCCTGAAACTGCTGCTGCTTTGCGATGCCCGCGTTGTTGACGAGCAGCGTCACCGGCCCCAGCTCCCGCTCGATACGCCGGACCATCGCCCATACGCCCTCGCGGTCGGCCACGTCGCACTGCTGCGTGATGACCTCGCCGCCCGCGGCGCGCAGCTTTTCGGCCAGCGCCGCCGCCTTGTCGGCGCGCTCGATGTAATTGATGCAGACGGCATAGCCCGCGCGGCTGAGCGTCTCGGCGATCGCGGCGCCGATCCCGCGGGACGAGCCCGTGACCAATGCGACTTTTTTCATCTCTTCAGCCCCTCTTCGATGAGCTTCCTGCTGTACTCGGCCAGCTCCGCCGTGCTCATGGCCTTGACCCGATCCGCAGGGATCAGCTCGAGAATGTCCAGATACACGTCGGTCGGCCGCAGGAACAGCCGATTTTTGATCTTCTCCGTTCCGCGCACGCAGGCCACGGCCACGGGGACAGTGGCGCGCTGGGCGGTCTTGAAGGAGCCGCTGTGGAAGGGCAGAAGCTCCCCGTCCTTCGTGCGGGTGCCCTCCGGGTAGATCCCGATGGAGCAGAGATCGCGCTTCATATAGTCCGCGGCGGTGAGGATGGTTTTGAGCGCGGCGCGGTCGTTCTCCCGGTCTATGGCCAGATAGCCCGCGTTGTAGGCGATGTCCCCCACCAGGGGGATATTGAGGTTGGAGGGCTTAGAGACGAAGGAGATGTTCCACTTGTGGAGATAGGCGATGACCATCAGCGGGTCGAACATGGAGCGGTGGTTGCAGACAAAGAGGAAGCGGCTGTCCGTCGGAAGCTTCTCCTCGCCGCTGATGTGCGGCCTGACGCCGCCGTAGAGGCAGAGGAAGCGGCCCACGCCGCGGCAGGCCTCCCGCGCGCGCGGATTCTGCTTTTCCAGGGGCTTCGAGCGGTCGACCGGCAGCACCAGCAGCCACCAGACCAAGACGTAGAGCGCGTGCATCAGCGCAAAGACCAGCACGAAGACCAGCACGCCCAGCAGCCAGTGCCAGTGGGCCAGCGCCGTGACCGCCCAGGCGGCGGCCAGCGCGCAGAGCAGAAACAGGATCGCGTAAAGCATAAGCGGGTACCTCATTTCCATGAACTACCCGCTTATTTTATATCAGATCCCGCGGAAAAGCAAGGTTTTCCCCCGCTTCACCGTTCCGGCGCGCATCGTGCGGGAGCTTCGCGCTCTCAGCCCACGAGCTGCTTGATCGCCTGGTCCGCGCCGGTCGCGGCAAGGCCCGAGGCGATGCCCACCGCCGCGGCGTCGATCAGGTTCGAGGCCGGGAAGTCGGGCATGACGCGCATGGCCAGCAGGCCGAGCACGCCGCCCAGCACGCCGCAGAGCAGCGGGATCCACTTGTTGTCGAGCGGCGAGAGCTTGACCCCCAGCCCGCCCAGATAACAGATCAGCGTGATTCCGGTGATTTCCATATAATCTCCTTTCCTTACAGGCTCCCCTGTGCAAGGGGAGCTGGCGCGAAGCGCCGGAGGGGTTGCGTTCGTTCTTGCACCATCCATATAGGCTCCCCTGTGCAAGGGGAAAGCGGGTTTGCGCCGCCGGGGGCGGAAAAAGCAAACACGCTTTCTCCGCAGCCGCGCCGTTTTGCGGGCAGGTCTCGGCGCCTGCACGCAAACGGCATCGCGGCAAGGCGGGCAAAGCTGGCGCGAAGCGCCTGAGGGGTTGCAGGTCCTTCTGCGCTTTTTTCGGAGAGGCGTTTTTTCAAAAACGCTTCTCTCCTCAGCGGTGCGCCTTGCTGTTGATATGCTTTTCGATCGTCTCGATGGCCTCGGTCACGGGGCCGTTGCAGCCCTGCTCCTTCAGTCCCTTCAAACAGGCCAGCACGCCGTAGGTCAGCAGGCCCTGCTCCTCCTTGAGCGCGGCGATGTCCTCCTCCTGCCGCTGCTGCTTGCGGTACCAGTTGTAGGCCCGGTTGTAGTAGCCCAGCAGGGCAAGCGCCGCGGCGAGCACCGCTGAGGCGGTGATCAGATCCTGTATGCCGATGTACACCGCTCACACCCCCAGCAGCGCCGCCCAGCTCTCCGGGCCGAGCACGCCGTCCGCGGAGAGCTTCCTCGCGCGCTGGAACTGGAAGAGCGCGCCGTAGGTGGCAGGACCGAACTCGCCGTCCGCGCCCCAGGGTCCGCAGCGGAAGCCGCGGCCGATCAGCAGCAGCTGCGCCGCGCGCACGCACTCCCCCGTATCGCCCCGCCGCAGCCAGGGCAGCCTCAGCTCCGCCTCCCGCTCCGGCGCGGCTGTCTCCTCTGTGTTCTGCGGCGCAGGGCGCTCAAGGTGCTCCTTCTCCGCGAGGGAGAGATAGTCCGGCTTCCCGTAGCCCCGGATGAAGCGCGAGTCGAGGTGCAGCTTTCGCAGCCCAACGGCGTCGGATTTGTTGCCCTCGATGACCGTGATCACGTCGCCGTCCAGCGCCAGCACGATGCCCACGTGGTCACTGGAGCCGCGGCAGTCGCCGGTGCCGGAGTCCTCCCAGTCGTAAAAGATCAGGTCCCCCGGCCGGGGCACGGCGCAGTCCTGCTCCTCCCAGCGTCCGGCTTTTCGGTAGAGGGCGATCATCGGATCGCAGGCGCATTCGGGATAGAGCAGCGCCTCCAGCCCGGCCTTCACGCCGACCGCCGACACAAAGGCCGCACACCAGGGGTCGGCGTATGTCATGCGATAGCCCCGCGGCAGGGGTGAGATGCCGTTATACACGTCGATGATCTCGCGGTGGCTGCCGTCCGCCTCGTGTCTGCCCAGCCAGGCCCGCGCAGCGCCGCAGATCTTTTGTCTCAGTTCGTTTTCCGTCATCTTCTCCGTCCTCAGCGCTCCGAGACGCTGGTCTTGAAGCCCTGTCCGCCGACGCCGCCGATCCCGCCGCTTTTCCCGGCTGAGCCTGTGCTTTTCGTCTCCGCCGCGCTCGTCTTCTTATTCTCTCTCTTCGCCGTGCCGCTCCGGGAATAGACCGCAGCGCTCTGCTGAGCGCCGCCGTGCGTCCGTTCGTACTCTCTGCGCAGCGCCTCCGCGGAGGCGCGCGTCAGTCCCGCCGCGCGCAGCTCCTCGTCGGTGGGCACGTATCCGGAGGCGGTGATCAGCTTATAGAGCTTCTGGTAGTTGTCCTGCTGCTGCTTGTAGCTCTGCTGGGAGGCCTTCGCCTGCTGCTCGCTCCGGTAGCGCTCGTCGGCCAGGGCGTCGCGTTCGCGCTGATAGGCGTCCTCCTGTCTGTCACGCTCGCGGGAGTAGGCGTCGGCGCTGCGCTGATGCGCCAGGTCGTACCGCTCGCGCAGGGCGGCTCCCTCGTCCCGGTACTGCTCGTAGGCCATGCCGTAGAGCTCGGGCAGCGCCTCGCTCAGCAGGCGCAGATACTCGTCGTACTGCTGCTGGCCCACGCGCTGGGCATAGCTGGAGCCGTAGCCCCCGGTCAGCGCCGCGGCCGCGCCCATGCTGTCGCGCATGGCCATACGCCCGTTCTGGACATAGCGGTCGGCGTAGCTGCGGTAGAGCGGATCGTCCTGCGCCCGGTAACGGAAGGGCTGTCGCCCGGTGATGGCCGCGTACAGCGCGTCGAGCTCCGCGTCGCTCTGCCGCTCGTCCGGGCCTGGGCCCGGAACTTCGTAGATTCTGTTGACTGTCATGTCTTCTCTCCTGTCAAAAGCTCAGTTCCACCTGCCGCGGATCAGCAGCCGCAGCGGGAGCGTCATCCCGGTGCGTGCCGCGGCGCTGAGCACGTAGACGCTGCCGGTATCGCTCAGGCTCGCGCCGAGATCGCCCATGGCCCAGCAGTAGATGTTCGCGACAGAGGCGGCGGCGTAGTCGATGGCCGTGATCGTGAAGGGATAGCTCACGCCGCTCAGGGCCGTCGCATAGTACAGCGCGCCCCAGCTCCTGTCCACATCGGCGCTGACACTCGTGCTGCCGAGCAGCTCGAAGCTGCCGTCGGCCCATTTCCGCCAGCGCCAGATGCCGCTGCTGCCGCTCTCCGTCAGCGGGACATACAGCGCCGCGCCGCGCCGGATCTCCCAGCTCTCGGGGATCTCCAGCCGCTGGGTACCCTGCGGCGCCATGCCGAAGCCCAC
>CAMJQX010000129.1 GCA_946408145.1 uncultured Clostridia bacterium | reverse complement strand
ACCGAACTATGAAAGCAGCTTTGAGCGCGGCCAGACCCTGGTGCGCTACTGTCTCGCCGGCGCGATCGGCACCGGCGTGTGCGCGCTGTTCTTTACCGCGCCGGGTACGCCGCTGAATGTGGCGCTGACCTTCCTGTCCATGGCGATGCTGGTCGGTATGGTCGTGTGCGCCTCCAAATTCTGCCGCTGCCCCCACTGCGGGAGGAGTATCATCGGCGGCGCGCTGAAGGTCACGGTCTGCCCGCACTGCGGCCGCGATCTGCACAGCGGCAAGAAAGTCAAGAAATCCAGACGATAAGAGGCTTCTATGGCTAAAAAGAAGGAAACGGAAACAAAAAAATACGACAATCCCAATGTGATGGGCCTGCGCGGCGGCGTGCAGGAGCAGCCGATCACCGAGACGCTGGAGACCAATTTCATGCCCTACGCCATGTCGGTCATCGTGTCCCGTGCGATCCCTGAGATCGACGGCTTCAAGCCCTCGCACAGAAAGCTCCTGTATACGATGTTCAAGATGGGCCTTTTGGGCGGCAGCCGCACAAAGAGCGCCAACATCGTGGGTCAGACCATGCGCCTCAACCCGCACGGCGACGCGGCGATCTATGAGACCATGGTGCGCCTCTCCGCGGGCTATCAGGCGCTGCTGACGCCTTTCGTGGATTCCAAGGGCAACTTCGGCAAGGTCTACTCGCGCGACATGTCCTATGCCGCCTCCCGCTACACGGAGGCGCGGCTCTCGCCGATCTGCGCGGAGCTCTTCCGGGACATCGACCGCGACACTGTGGATTTCGCCGACAACTACGACGGGAGCATGAAGGAGCCGACCCTTCTGCCCACCGCCTTTCCGAACGTGCTCGTCTCCGCGAACTCCGGCATCGCCGCCGGCATGGCAAGCCAGATCTGCGGCTTCAACCTCGGCGAGGTCTGCGAGACCGCGGCGGCCTACCTGCGCGACCCGGAATGCGACATCCATGCGACGCTCCCGGCGCCCGATTTTCCCACCGGCGGCGAGATCATCTACAGCCGGCGGGAGATGGAGAGCATCTATGAGACCGGCCGCGGCAGCTTCAGGCTGCGCGCCCGCTGGCGCTTTCTGCAGAAGGAAAACATCATCGAGATCTATGAGATCCCCTACACCACGACCTCCGAGGCCGTGATCGACAAGGTGGCCGAACTCATCAAGACCGGGCGGGTGCGGGAGATCAACGACATGCGCGACGAGACGGATCTGGGCGGCCTGCGGCTGGCCATCGACCTCAAGCGCGGCACAGATCCCGACAAGCTTATGCAGAAGCTCTTCAAGCTGACCACCCTGCAGGACGCCTTCCCCTGCAACTTCAATATCCTCGTGGCGGGCAACCCGCGGGTCATGGGCATCCGCGAGATCCTCGAGGAATGGACGGCCTGGCGCATGGACTGCGTGCGCAGGCGCGTGTTCTTCGAGCTGCAGAAGAAGCGGGAGAAGCTCCATCTGCTGCAGGGCCTCGAGCGCATCCTGCTCGACATCGACCGGGCCATCGAGATCATCCGCAATACCGAGCTCGAGAGCGAGGTCGTGCCGAATCTGATGATGGGCTTCGGCATCGACCAGATCCAGGCCGAGTTCGTGGCGGAGATCAAGCTGCGCAACATCAACCGCGAGTACATCCTCAAGCGCACGGCGGAGACCGAGGCGCTGGAAAAGGACATCGCCGAGCTGGAGGCGACCCTCAACAACCGCCGGCGGATCAAGAGCATCATCGTCGACGAGCTGCGCCAGATCCAGAAGAAGTACGCCGCGCCGCGCCGGACCGCCATCGTCTACGCCGACGAGATCGAGGAGTTCGACGAGAGCGAGAGCATCCCGGATTACCCTGTGACCGTCTTCCTGTCCCGCGAGGGCTACCTGAAGAAGATCACGGCCCAGTCCCTGCGCATGAGCGGGGAGCAGAAGTACAAGGAAGGCGACGGCCCGGCCCTCACGTTTGAATCCACGAACCGCGGCGAACTGCTGGTCTTCACCGACCGCCAGCAGGTCTACAAGGTCCGCCTCAGCGACTTCGAGGACGGCAAGGCCTCCGCGCTCGGCATCTATCTGCCTTCAAAGCTCCAGATGGACGAGGGCGAGAGCGTCTTCACCGTGCTCGATCCGGGCGACTACCGCAGGCACCTGCTGTTCGTGTTTGAAAACGGCAAGGCCGCGCGCGTGGAGCTCTCGGCCTACGAGACCAAGACCAACCGCAAGAAGCTCGTCGGCGCCTATTCGGACAAGAGCCCGCTGCGCGCGCTGCTGGTGCTCGACGGGGAGGACGATGTGGTCTGCTATGCCAGCGACGGCCGCTGCCTCCTGTTCCACACGAGCCTCCTGCAGCCGAAGACCAGCCGCGGCACCCAGGGCGTGGGCGTCATGAGCCTCAAGGCCCGCAAGACCCTCACAGGTGCGCAATTCCTGAAGGATACGCCTATTCAGAATCTGAACCGCTACCGTGTGCGCTCGCTGCCTGCCGCCGGCGCGCTGCTCAAGCCGGAGGACAAGGGCGAGGAACAGATGTCGCTGATCGAGGAGTAACGGAAAATGAACAAAATGCTGGAAAAGAAGCTTCTTCGGAAGATCTGGAAATACCTGATGATCACCGCGGGCGCCGCGATCTATGCGGCGGCCTTCCAGTTTTTCCATTTCCCCAACGAGATCGTGGCGGGCGGCGTGACCGGTATCGCCATGATCATCAACGCCCTGACGCACTGGCCGGTCGGCGTCATGATCATCCTCATGAACGTGCCGCTGTTTCTGGTATCCTGGCGGCATTTCGGCCTGGAGTACATGCTCGCCTCGCTCGTGGGCATGGGCCTGTCCTCCGTGCTGGTGGACGCCTTCTCGCTCTCCGGGCTGGTGCTGACGACGGATCCGATGCTCGCGGCCGTGATCGGCGGCGTCATCAAGGGCGCCGGCCTCGGCCTGATCTACTACTGCAACGGCTCCACCGGCGGCATGGATATCGTCGTCAAATTCCTGCGCCAGAGGTACAGCCACATCAACTTCGGCACCATCATGCTCACCGTGGACACGGCTGTCGTCGTGGCTTACGCCATGGTGCTCGGCCAGTACCAGAGCGCCATGTATTCGATCATCGCCATGTATGTGGTGACCAAGGTCGTCGACCTCTTTCTCTACGGTATCGACAACTCCGCGCTCTGCTTCATCATCAGCGATCAGAGCGAGAAGCTGACCGAGGAGATCCTCTCCGGCACCGTACATAGGGGCGTGACGATCCTGGAGGGCGAGGGCGCCTATTCCCACGCGGAGAAGCATGTGGTCATGTGCGTGGTCAAGCGCACGCAGCTGCCCGAGCTGCGCCGTCTGGTCAAGGGCGTGGACGAGCGCGCTTTCGTCGTCGTGACCGACGCGAAGAACGTCTTCGGCAAGGGCTTCGAGAGCATTTCGGAGATCCGCTGATGAAACGATTCGTCTGCCTTCTGCTTTGCTGCACGGCGCTGCTTGCGCTGTGCGGCTGCGGTCTCATGTCCAGCGAAGAATATGTGGTGGTGGGCGACTACACGCCTCCCGCGCCGGTCAGCGACACGGGCGAGGGCCGCATCACAGTCACGGATCTGGACGGCCTGCGTCTGGCGCTGCTGGATCTGGTCTATGACGGCGTGCGGGAGAGCAGCATCGCCTTCGACGCGGACTATGAGGGCGAGATCAGCGAGGACATGGCCAGCGCCTGCTGGCAGGTCCGCACGCAGGACGCGCTCTGCGCCTACTGCGTGGAAAACATCTCCTACGACCTGACCAAGATCGTGAACTATACCGAGGCGCGCATCAGCATCCGGTACAGCGATGCGGTCTGCGCCCCGGCGGAGGTGCTGCGCCGTACCTATTCCAGCGGCATGGACGATCTCGTGCGCAAAATGATGACGAAGGGCGACACAAGACTTGCCGTGCTCATCAACAGCAGCTATACCAGCGGCGAGGGCATGGAGGAGCTGGTCCGGAAGGCATACCGCAACAAGCCGATCCTCTCGCCCTGCGCGCCGGAGATCAGCGTTATGATGCTCAGCGGCAGCGGGATGCAGCGCCTCTACGAGATCGACCTGGATTACGGGATGGACGAGGGCGAGCGGCAGCGGCGGCTGGAGGAGCTGCACGCGCTCAGCCCCTTTGAGGGGATGGAGACCACGGGACTGGACGAGGCGCACCGGGCGCTTGCCGCCGCGCTGTGGCTTTCCGAGCACTGTGTCTACGACCCGGACGGAAACAGCGATCTGTATTCCGCCCTGATCCGCGGCTGCGCGGACGAGGAGGGCATGGCCTTCGCCTTTGTACATCTGTGCACGCTGCTCGGCCTGGACTGCCGCATGGTCTACGGCCAGCGCAGCTGGGAGGATTACTGCTGGAACATCGTCAATGTGGACGGGGATTACTATCATGTGGATCCGGCCGTCTGCGCCGCAGGCGATCTGGACGGCGGCTTTCTGGTGCGTGATGAGCTTATGTGGGAGGACTGCCGCTGGGACGTCACCGCATACCCGCCCTGCACGGGCGAGCTGAGCTGGTACGCGCTGCAGGTGCGCGACGGCCTGATCGAGCCGGAGCCGCCCGCGGAGGAAGAGCCGGAGGAAGCCGGGCCGCCTGAGGAGGAAACGCCGCAGGAGGACGCCGAAGAGCCTGTCGAAGAGCTCGCTCCCGACGAGGAAGAAGCGGAAGAAATAAAGCCTTGACAAGACGGCAGATTGTGGTATAATCCTATCTGCTGACGCGGGCATAGCTCATCCGGTAGAGCGCCACCTTGCCAAGGTGGAGGTAGCGAGTTCGAGCCTCGTTGCCCGCTCCATACAGGCCTGTCGCTTCCGCGACGGGCCTGTTTTTTGTTACCCGCGGGTATGGTGGAATTGGCAGACACGCTGGATTTAGGTTCCAGTGGGCAACCGTGCAGGTTCAAGTCCTGTTACCCGCACCATAAAAGTACTCTGATTTTAATAGAATCAGGGTACTTTTCTTTTTGCCAAAAA
>CAMJQX010000128.1 GCA_946408145.1 uncultured Clostridia bacterium | reverse complement strand
AGCGCAAGGCGGTCACCGTCCCATGCGAGACGGAAACGAACCTCACCTCACCGAGACGCGCATTGCGCTCTCGCCGACACGGTGCGGAGCCGGACAAACGGGCGGGGACAAGCCCCGCCCCTACAGCAGGGCACGGACATTTACCCGTAGGGGCGATTCACGAATCGCCCGCCGCTGTGTAGTGTGTGTCTGGTCAATTGCGGGCCGTTCGTGAACGGCCCCTACGGCAGGAAACGGACGTCGCTCAAGGCCCCCTTGCCTAAAGGGGGCTGTCTGCGAAGCAGACTGGGGGATAGCGTTCCCTGCGAAGCGGTTGGCCATTCCGGGCGGGCGTCAGCAGAGGCTCACGCCGCTGCCCGGTCGGTAAACCGACATCGGGCTGTCGGGGACGCCAGCCCCTACGGCAGAAACGTCGGTTTGTGCTTCGTAGGGGACGGTGTCCTCGACGTCCCGCTTTTCCGCCCGGCGAGCCGCGGGAAAGGGCGGGGTGCGACCTCGGTCAGAAGTACTACCGAGCGGCAGCGGTATGCGGGCTCAGCAGCCACGTGTACTTGCTTTAGCGGCGATCTATGTTCAGCCCTTAGGCTCCCCACATCTGCGAGGGGTCAAGGGGAAACTTCCCCTTGTCGCCTTTCTTTGAAGTCCAAGGAACCTTTCTTTCCGCGAGAGGAAAGAAAAGTTCCTTGAGATACGCAGCCTTCCGGTTTTGAACAGGATAATACTCCCTGCGCCGCGCCGCATACGAATAAACGCGCCCGCCGGGTTCCCGGCGGGCGCGTCTGACGGTAAGAGGCGATTTATTTCCTGTGCTTGATCCTTGTGAAAAGATTCGGCGCGGTCCGGCCCATCCAGGCCACGCCGCGGAAGGCTGCCAGCGTGAGCGCCGGATCGCCGCTGCGCAGCACGGCGCAGAGCGCCCGCACCGGCAGGCCGCCGGAGCAGTCCCGGCAGCGGCGCCGCACGCGCTCATTGCTTGCGATCTCCTTCACGGCCGCGCGCTTTTCCTCCTCCGTCAGCGGGCAGGAGGGCGCGTAGAGCGTCGTCAGACAGGAAAAGACGCTCTTGGCGAACATGTAGCGGAAATCCCGCTCGTCCGTCACGCCGAGAGACCGGCACATGTCCTCCATCCGCCGGTCGATCTCCAGACAGACCTCGAACTTCCGGTCGTAGTATTTGCTGATCAGGCTCTCGCCCTCGTGCATGATATAGCGGTACAGGCAGTCCTGCAGCACGGCCACGCGCCGCGCCCGTTCCAGGTTGTCAAAGACGAAGAAGCGGTCCTCGCCCCAGCGGTAGTCGGGGAAGCGGATATGCCCAGCCCGGATATGCTCGGCCCGGAAGAGCTTGGCCCAGATCTGGTTGAGGAGATTGGCCTTGTACAGCCTGCCCAGAGCGCCGCCGAGTTCGTCCCGGCTCAGGGTCTGGGCCGGCTCGCAGTAATCCCTGCGGCTGCCGTCGACGGCCATGATCGAGAAGCCGAAGAGCACCAGATCCGCGCCCGCCTCCGCCGCGGCCACGGCCTTCTCCGCCGCGTCGGGCAGCAGCACGTCGTCCGCGTCGATGAACATGACGTACTTCGTGTCCTCGTCGAGCAGATCGAGCGCGAGATTGCGCGCACGACCCGGTCCGCCGTTGGGCACGGTCATCGGCGTCAGCCGCGGATCGGCCTCCGCCAGACGCTTCAGGATCGCGGCGGTGCCGTCGGTCGAGCCGTCGTCCACCGCGAGCAGGCGCAGATCGCGAAAGTTCTGATCCAGCACGCTCCGCACCGAGCGCTCGATATATTTCTCCGCGTTCCACGCGGGCATGATCAGCGTCAGCGCGGCGCTCATGGCTTTCCCTCCTCGCGGCTCGCGTCGTAGATCTCCATGAAAAAGTCATGCAGGGGCATGAGGCGGCTGTAAGCCCCGCACAGCAGCTCCGGCAGCTCCGGCGTCAGCAGCGCGCCGCCGAAGTCCTCCGCGTACTCCACATAGATGTTTTTCCGGTTGTACCAGCGGCCGATCGGCTCGGGCCGCTCGGCCTTGGGGCGTTTGTACTCCTCGCCGCACACGCGGCAGGCCGGGTCCGCCTCCACCTCCCTCACGATACGCTCGAAGCGGGCGGGGTTGGCGTCGATGCAGCGGCGGTACTGCTCCATCATCGCCGGGCGCGCACCCCAGAAGCCCAGCCCGTAGGCCCAGCGGGCGGCGCCGAGCTCGAACCAGAAGCAGGGGTCCTCGTCCCCGCTGCCGCAGAAGAGCGTGAACCACAGGTGATCCTTATAGGGGCCCCGGCCGAAGAGCCGCCGGGCGTCGCGGTAGATGCGGGAGACGTGCATCCGGAAGTCCCGCTCCGGACAGCGCTCCGACAGCAGCCGCAGACTCTCCTGTGCCAGCGCGCGGAAGGGCCGGTTCAGGCAGCGCTCGAACTGCTCCCTGTGCGCCTGGAACCAGGGCCGCTCGTTGTTGAAGCTCAGCTCCCAGAGAAATTCGCTTGTCTCCTGCGTAAAGCCTTCGAACATAACAAAACCTCTTTCTGCTTATGCTGTGATTATAGCCGAAGAGGAGCTATTTCGCAACTGTACAATCGGGAAACATGGTGGTATAATAAAACATCCAATCGAAAAACGCGCAAACCGGAGGGATCTCCCATGAAAATCATCATCGCCGGCGGCGGAAAGATCGGACACTCCGTCGCCTCCATCCTGGCGGATGAGGGCCATGACATCACCGTCATCGACCACAATTCCGACCGGGTCAGTCAGCTCTCCAATTCGCTGGACGTGATCTGCTTTGAGGGCAGCGCCACCAACGCCGAGAGCCTGCGCGAGGCGGGCGCGGCGGATGCGGATCTGCTGCTGGCCGCCACCCAGTACGACGAGGTCAATATGGTCTGCGGCATCTCCGCGCGCCATCTCGGCGCGCGGCACGTGATCGCGCGCATCCGCGACCCGGAGTATCTGAGCCAGAAGGCCTTCCTGCGGGAGGCGCTGGGTCTCGATCTGATCGTCAACCCCGATTTCGAGTGCGCCCGCGAGATCGCGCGCATCCTGCGCTTTCCGAGCGCCGTGCGCGTGGACACCTTTTCCAAGGGCAGTGTGGAGATCGTCGAATACAAGGTCGCCGAGGGCAGCGTGCTCGAGGGCGTCCAGATGAAGGATCTCGGCGCGAAGCTCGGCGTCCGCGTGCTGGTCAGCGTGGTCGAGCGCGGGAAGGACGCTTTTATCCCCAACGGCGCCTTCACGCTGCAGGCTGGGGACCGCCTGAGCATCACCGGCACCGTGGCGGAGCTGCGGCGCTTCTTCGCCGCGGTCGGTCAGCTCAAGAAGCCCATCCGGCAGGTGATGATCGTCGGCGGAAGCCGGACCGCGGTCTATCTCAGCCGCATGCTCCAGGAGAGCGGCATGTCCGTCACGGTGGTGGAGAAGGACCGCGAGCGCTGCGACCGGCTCTGCGACCTGCTGCCGGACGCGCACATCGTCTACGGCGACGCCACACGCAGCGACGTGCTGCTGGAGGAGGGCCTGTGCACCTCCGATGCCTTTGTGGCCCTGACGGGCGAGGACGGGGACAATATCGTCACCTCCCTGTACGCCAGGCAGTGCGGGGTGGGCAAGATCGTCGCCAAGGTCAACCGGGACCATTTCGCCGATATCCTCGAGGGCTCGGGGCTGGACAGCATCGTCTCCGCCAGAGAGCTGATCGCCGAGCAGCTGGCCCGCTATGTGCGCGCCATGTCGAACTCCGCCGGCAGCAGCATGGAGACCCTCTATCGCCTGGCCGACGGCAGAGTCGAGGCGATCGAATTCCGCGTGGGCGAGAACGCCGCCTGCGTCGGCAAGCCCCTGCGCGAGCTGAAGCTCAAAGCCAACACACTGATTGCGGCCGTCATCCGCGGCAGCAAGAGCATCCTGCCCGACGGCGGCACGGTCATCCAGCCCGGAGACCACGCCATCGTCGTCTCCGCGGCGGGCAAGCTCCAGACGCTGGATGATATCGTGGCATGAACTACCGAATGATCTCCCGCGTCATGGGGCTGATCCTGCTCGCGATGGCGGCGCTGATGCTGCTGCCGCTGATCGCGGGGCTGTGCTTCCATGAGCGCGTTGTCAACTTCATCATCACCATCGCTGTCACGGCCGCGCTCGGCGGGCTCCTGCTGCTGCCGAAGCCTCAAACGCGCACGCTCGTCGCGCGGGACGGCTTTGTGATCGTGGGTCTGGGCTGGATCCTGATCTCCGCGATCGGGGCGCTGCCCTTTGTCCTGAGCGGCAGCATCCCGCATTTTTACGACGCCTTTTTCGAGACGGCCTCCGGCCTGTCCACGACCGGCGCCAGCGTGGTCACGGACATCCCCGCCATGCCGCGCGGCGACCTGTTCTGGCGCCTTTTCACGCACTGGATCGGCGGCATGGGCGTGCTGGTGTTCATCATGGCGGTGCTCCCGATGAGCGGAGAGCACTCCATGCACATCATGCGCGCAGAGGTGCCCGGCCCCAGCGTGGGCAAGCTGGTGCCAAGAGTGCGCAAGACCGCCATCACGCTGTATCTGATCTACATAGGCCTGACTCTGGCGGAGGCCTTCTTCCTGCGCCTCGGCGGCATGAGCTTTTACGACGCCGTTCTGCACGCCTGCGCCACCGCCGGCACCGGAGGCTTCTCCACAAACCCCGCGAGCATCGGCGGCTTCAACAGCCTGTACATCGAGATCGTTATCACGGTGTTCATGCTGCTCTTCGGCATCAACTTCAACCTCTACTTCCTGCTGCTGATCGGCCGCTGGAAGGAGGCGGCGAAGAACGAGGAGCTGCACTGGTTCCTCTGCATCGTGCTCGGCTCCGTGCTGCTGCTGGCCGCGGGCATCACGAAGATCTACGGCAGCTTCGGCACGGCCCTGCGGCACGCCTTCTTCAACACCGCCACGCTCATCAGCACCACCGGCTTCGGCACCGTGGACTTCACCGATTGGCCGGAGTACTGCAAGTGGATCCTGATCCTGCTGATGTTCTGCGGCGGCTGCGCCGGCAGCAC
>CAMJQX010000127.1 GCA_946408145.1 uncultured Clostridia bacterium | reverse complement strand
ACGTCGGAGTCGATGTCGGCCTCCATGACGCCGATGCGGAACTCGTCCTTCAGCGCGGCGATGGTCGCCTTGAGGGTGGTGGTCTTGCCGGAGCCGGGGGAGCTCATCAGGTTGAGCAGAAAGGTCTTCTCCCGTTTGAGCTGCTCGCGCAGCTTGTCGGCCTCCCGGTCGTTGTTTTCAAAAACGCTCTGCTTGATTTCCAGTACGCGATAGCCTTCCATGGTAACACCTCATATTCATTTTGGCTTTGTCATCCTGAGCGAAGCGAAGGATCTGAACAACAGAGATCCTGCGCTTCGCTCAGAATGACAGGAGAAGTCATATAACTCAATTATTCTACCACGCCCGCCCTATTTTAGCAAGCCCATGGTATCGCGGAAGTCCCGTTCAAAGGCGGCGCGGTTTTTGATGTAATCGCTGCCGCCGTCGGCCAGCCACAGCGTCCGCTCCCGCAGGGAGAGCAGCAGAGAGGAGAGCGCGTCCGTCCCCTCGCCGCCGGGCAGCGCCGGGATCAGTCCGCAGGAGAGCGCGAGCCTGGCCGCCCTGTCGCCGGAGAAGAACCAGCGGAGGAAGGCCGCGGCGCCGCGCTGCTGACGCGCGTCCCGGCTGAGCACCGCGAGCGTGCGCTGATCGGCCAGCAGCGGCGTCCCCTCCGGGCAGAGTACGGCGAGCGTTCGGCCCTCCGCCCCTTCGGGCGCGAGCGCGTCGGAATAGACGATCACGGCGGGCAGTTCGCTCTTCAGCAGCGCGGAGGCCTCGCCGTCCCCGGCATACAGCCCGCCGGAGAAGGCTGCCCCGGCCAGCGCGTTCCAGCCCGCTTGAAAGGCCTCGCTGAAGCAGTCCCGTTCGCGGTCGGCGTGGAATTCGCCGCTGCTGAGCACGAGTTGGCACAGCAGATCGGCGTAGCAGTCCGCGCCGAGGAAGGGCAGGCGCGTCTCAGCCCCGTAAGAGGCGGCGCGCGCACAGAGCGCGGCAAAATCGGCGGGCGCCTCCTCCCGCGCACACAGGAGCTGCACACGGCTGCCGATCGGAAAGACGCTGCGGCCGATCCCCTCCGCGCGGGAGGCGACGGCCTCCGGGTAGGAGACCGATACGCCGGGACTCGTCAGCAGGGAGCGATCGGCCAGAGGATAGGACAGCGTATGAGAGCAGAGCAGCAGGTCGGGCCGGGCGCTGCCCAGCGCCCTCTCCAGCGCCTCGCCGCTGTCAAAGCGCCGCAGCTCGACGGGCGCGGCGGCGGCCTTCTTCGTCCGGTTGTACTCCGCGGCCGCCTGCGTCATCGCCGACGCGAGCGGATCGTCCTCCGCGAGCCAGAGCGAGACGGGATTTGACGCCGCCTCCCGCCCGCAGGCGCACAGGGGAAACAGCAGGCAGAGAGCCAGCAGGATATAAAGGAAGCTTTTCATAACGGCTGTTTTTTCATCTGCGCCCAGCGCCGGGGATAGCGCGCGGGCGTGTCCGCGGTCTTGCGGATCAGGATCGCCGTATGCCGGACCTCGGTGCCGGGGATCGTGTACTCCGCCGCGCGCTCGAGCTCCCCGCCAAGCGTGCGGATCGCCCTCTTCGCCTCATCCAGCTCCCCGGCGGCGCCGGGGCCCTTCATGGCGATGAAGAGCCCGCCCGTCTTTACAAAGGGCAGGCACAGCTCGCACAGCAGGTTCAGCCGCGCCACGGCCCGCGACACGGCGATATCGAAGCCCTGACGGAACTCCGCCGGCGCCTCCTCGGCCCGCGCGTGGACGCAGGCGACGTCGTCGAAGCCGAGGGCGTCCGCCGTCTCGCGCAGGAACTTCACGCGCTTGTCCAGACTGTCGAGCAGGGTCAGCTCAAAGTCCGGCCGGGCAATCTTCAGCGCCAGCCCGGGAAAGCCCGCGCCGCTGCCCACGTCGATCACGCGCCTGCCGCCGAAATCGCAGAGCGTCAGCAGCGCCGCGCAGTCGAGAAAATGCAGGCGCGCGCTGTTCTCCTCTCCTTCAATGGCGGTGAGGTTCATGACCCGGTTCTTCTCGGTCAGCAGCTCGTAATAGCGCCGGTAGCGGCCCGGCGCCTCCGCGTCCAGCGGCAGCGCCAGCTCCGCGAAGCCGGCGCTCAGGATCTCTTCCAATGTCATGATTCTGTCCTTACTTGTAAAACTGGTGGTGGCCGATCGTGCAAACCGGCGTCAGGCTGGCTGCAAACCAGGTCGGATCGCCGCGCTCGGGGTTGACGAAATACAGCGCGTCGCCCGCGGTTTTGTAGCCCTCCAGGCAGAGGTAAGCCGCGATCTCGGCGTTCTCGTCCGGCTCGGCGACGACCTCCCCGCTGCCGACGGGGGAGAACTGCAGCGTGTGATCGCGATCGAGCACCACCGCCATGATCGTGGCGGGGAACTCGTCGCTCGCGACGCGGTTGAGCACCACGTTGCCCACGCCGATCTGACCGGCGAGGGATTCGTGGTGGGCCTCGGAGTAAATGATGTGGATCAGCCAGAAGAGGTCGTCGGCCTGCGTGGTGCGGGCGTAGTAATCCTCCCCGCCGCGCAGCAGGCGGCAGCCGGTGCCGCTCAGATCGGCGCGGCTGAGATCGTCCGCGAGCGTGACCGTCACGCCCAGCAGACGCTCCACCGCGTCGGCGGGCAGATACAGGAGGCCGTCCGCCTGAAACCAGCCGTCGGGCGTGTAGAGATAGCGCCCGTCGGCGGTGATGTACGGCTGCCCGTCCCGCCCGGCGATGTCCAGCCCCGGCAGGCGCATCGTAAAGCTGTTGTGATCCCACGAGGTCTCATAGCCCAGCCCGTAGTAGACGCAGATGGGCTCCGGCGGGAGATAGGCGACGCCGCCGCGCACGCAGCCGCGCATCGACAGCAGCCCGTCGATATAGACCGGCAGCGGATCGTGGGGATGTTCCGGGGCGGGGGAAAGAGATACAGGCGTCGGTATGGGGGTCGGCGCCGGCGTCGGCTCGGCAGAGGGCGCGGGATCCATCGTTCCGCAGGCCGCCAGCAGCAGGCAGAACGCCAGCAGCAGGGGCAGAAGCCGTCTCATGCTTCCGCCTTGTAGGCCTTGAGTGCCCGGGCGATCTGGTCGGGGCAGGAGGTGGGTTTGAAGCCGCAGCGGACGCCTTCAAGCAGGCCGATGGCCTTGTCGATATCCATGCCCGCCAGCAGACGGGAAATGCCCTGCAGGTTGCCGCTGCAGCCGCCGGTCACTTTCAGGGACTGAATGGTATTGCCCTCCAGCTCGAACTCCATCAGCTGGGAGCAGACGCCGCGCGGGCGATAGGTATAGGTCATGATGATCACTCCTTTTCGGTCAATATATCACGAGGCCGCCGGATTTGCAAGGCGTGCGGCATGTTCCGCCTCCGCGGCGCATACAGTTCCTGCGGAGGTGATGGGATGCAGACGTCCAGGAGGCTCGCGGCGCTGGGGCTGGCCGTGCTGAGCCTGTATCTGGCCGCGGTGAGCGGCTGGGGTGAGCGCCTGCGGCAGTTCGCCGCGGATGGCGCCGGAGAGCTGCGCGTGCTGCGCGAGACCTCGCCGGTACAGCCTTCGACCATCCCCGCGGCGGCGGTGAGCGCGGAGGATGAGGAGCTGTCTCCGCTCGTGCCGGCGCTGCTGGAAGAGGCCGGGGAGACGGCTGAGATCACGGTGCGGGTCATGGAGCCCTTCCGCGGCGGCGAAGAGCTGCGCGAGACCACGATCCGCGGCGGCCTCGCCGTCAAGAACGAGACGGCCTATCAGATCGACGTGCAGGAGCTTCTGCGCCGAGGCCCGTCCGTGCGCCTGCCCGCGGAGGGGCCGCAGATCCTCATCCTCCACACCCACGGCAGCGAGGCCTACACCCCGGCGGGGCTGGACCGCTACGAGGCCAACGACAACCGCCGCACCGCCGACGACAAGTTCAGCGTGATCCGCGTCGGGGACGAGCTGGCCGCCATCTTCGAGCGGGCTGGCCTGCGTGTGCTGCACGACCGGGAGATCTACGACTATCCCAGCTACACCGGCTCCTACAGCCGCTCCGGCGAGGCGGCAGAGCGCTATCTGAACGAATATCCCGGCATCGCCGTGGTGCTGGACATCCACCGCGACGCGCTCGGCGCGGAGGGCGTGGTGTACAAGACCATGGCCGAGGAGGAAGGCACGGTCGCCAGCCAGATCATGCTGCTGGCGGGCACGGATGAGAGCGGCCTGAGCCATCCCGACTGGCGGGAGAATCTCGCCCTGGCGCTCTATCTGCAGGAGCGGGTCGGCATGCTGCACCCGACGCTGCTGCGCCCGGTGGCCCTGGTGCCGCAGCGCTACAACCAGCACCTGAGCAAGGGCTTTTTGATCCTCGAGGTGGGCAGCAGCGGCAACACCCTGCAGGAGGCGCTCGCCGCGATCCGCCTCTTCGGAGAGGCGGCCGCACCCGCGCTGGCGGAGCTGATCGAGAGCCCCGCGGAAGTCATGGACGAAGCGTGAATTTTTCGAAAATGCCCTTTACAAAAACATACCCGCATGCTACATTGAGGACAAGCGAGCATACGCTGCAAGATAAAAAACAGGAGGTATTATCCAATGAAGAAATGGGTTTGTCCCGTATGCGGCTACGTCCACGAGGGCGATACGCCCCCCGAGAAGTGCCCCGTCTGCAAGGTCCCCGGCTCCAAGTTCACGCTGCAGGCTGAGGAGCTGAGCTGGGCCGCCGAGCATGTGCTGGGCGTCGGCAAGGTCTTCAGCGACGAGGTCCCCGAGGATGTCCGCGAGGAGATCATCAAGGGCCTGCGCGCCAACTTCGAGGGCGAGTGCACCGAGGTCGGCATGTATCTGGCCATGGCCAGAGTCGCCGAGCGCGAGGGTTATCCCGAGATCGGCGAGTACTGGAAGAAGGCCGGTCTGGAGGAGGCCGAGCACGCCGCGAAGTTCGCCGAGCTCCTGGGCGAGGTGCTGACCGATTCCACCAAGCAGAATCTGGCCGCGCGCGTCGACGCCGAGAACGGCGCCACCGCCGGCAAGTTCGAGCTGGCCAAGCTCGCCAAGAAGTACAACCTCGACGCCATCCACGACACCGT